>NZ_LZKY01000374.1:0-56731 GCF_001673055.1 Mycobacterium sp. 1245801.1 | reverse complement strand
CGCAATCGACCCCACCCGGCCGATCTCCACCCCGTTATACGTCACCTTCGAACCCGGATCCATCACCAAACCGGCCCTCGACGCAATCATCGTCAGCTGCGTCTTCTCGGTGAATGCACCGCGAAACTGGCCGTACACCAAGGCCAGAATCAGCCCGCAGACAAGCATCATGGCGAGGGCGATCCACTTGTAGGGCGGGGTTCGTTGCGAGTTGATCTGCACGGGTGAGCTGGGACCTGTTTTCGTCGACAAGACCGCCGCCACCCCTCACGTCCGCGCCGCCGCCTGCCGGCGCGGCGACAAATCCACTCCCCTGCCTTTGCCAGGGGCTTCGTAACTGTGCACTAACGAAGTCAGTGAAATGTACCGCGACGGCCGAACTTGTGCGAACCGCTGTTCACAAATTCGTCGGGCGCCGCGGTTGGCAAGATGCCGGGTCTACGCTCGATGAGAACCTCGATGAGGACAACGAAAGGTGCGCGATGCTGGCAGCGTTCGGATTCGAATCCCTGGGTGTGGTCGTCGGCGACATGTACTTCATCGACCCGTCCCCGCTCGAAGGTCAGGAAACCCCGGAGCGCGGCGTCAGGCTGGAACTGCGCCTCGTCGACCGGGCCGAGCCGCAGGGCTCGATCTACGCCGGCGTCCCGATCGCGTTCACTCGCCCGGTGTGGCGGGTGGACCTGTTCGGGTCCACCGAGAGCCCACCCGGGACCCTGGACCGCGCCCATCACCACCCGCAGTTCAACGGTTGGGAACCCAGCCGCCGGCACTTCGTCCCCGAGCTGTCCGCCGACCCGCTGGCCTGGTTGACCGAACAGCTGGCCGACCCGGCCGCCGTGCTGGCCCGCGCCGGCGTCGACGCCGACCAGGTCAGCGAGGCCGACACGGCCGGGCTCGCGGCGGCCGCTCCGGAGATCGTCGCCGCCGTGAAACGGTTGCTCGACGGCGTACGCAATGGCGAGCTGGCCCCGGAGCCCGCCGAGCCGGTCGCCGCCGCCCGCACCGGCTGGCTCTGACGTGCGTTAGCGTCGTCGGCGTGACCCTCAAAAACATCGCCCTGACCACCCTCGACGGTCGGCCGACCACGCTGGCCGAATTGTCCGACGGCGCAACGCTGGTCGTCAACGTCGCCTCCAAATGCGGGCTGACGCCGCAGTACACGGCCCTGGAAAAGCTGGCCAAGGACTATCGCGACCGCGGCCTGACGGTCGTCGGCGTCCCCTGCAACCAGTTCATGGGCCAGGAGCCGGGCACAGCCGACGAGATTCAGCAGTTCTGCTCGACGACCTACGGCGTGACGTTCCCGCTGTTGGAGAAGACCGACGTCAACGGCGACGGCCGCCACCCGCTGTACGCCGAGCTGACCAAGGCCGCCGACGCCGACGGCCAGGCCGGCGACATCCAGTGGAACTTCGAGAAGTTCCTGCTCGCACCCGACGGCGAGGTGGTGCGCCGCTTCCGGCCCCGCACCGAGCCCGAGGCCCCGGAGGTCATCAGCGCCATCGAGGACGTGCTGGCGCGCTAGGCATGAAAACGGCCCCCGGAGCTATCTCCGGGGGCCGTTTTACCTGGTAGCGGGGACAGGATTCGAACCTGCGACCTCTGGGTTATGAGCCCAGCGAGCTACCGAGCTGCTCCACCCCGCGTTGGTGAATGCCAGGTTACCGAACCGGTCTCTCGGCGACCAAATCGCCCGCTCAGCGGGCATCGAAGCCGCGAACGGCTCAGTGCGACGGCGGGTTCAGCCCGTATCGCTGGGCGATGTCGTCCATCCACTCCGGCGAGCCGTACGTCAGCCCATATTTGTCGGCGAGCTTGCCGAACTCGGGCAGCTCGTGCAGCGGTGTGCCCGCCGGGTCCTGGTCGTGCTCGACGAGCAGCTCGCCCAACTCGCGGAAGTAGTTCTCGAACCCGCCGGGGGTGATGACCTCGATGATGCGGCCCGGCTCGCTGCCGGCGTTCCACATCGCATGCATCTGCCCGCGCGGCTTGGTGATGTATCCACCGGGACCCAGCACCACTTCGCTGTCGTCGGAACGGAACCCGATCTCACCGGCCAGCACGATCGAATGCTCGTCCTCGCGGGTGTGCCGGTGCGCCGCGGTGAGCAGGCCGACGGCGAACGGATGCTCGACGATGGACACCTCGCCGCCGTTGGTCTTGCCGGACAGTTTGAACACCGCCCCGAAGCCCGGGAGAGTGACGACCTCGCCCTCTCCCGGTTGCACCACGGTGACGCCGATTGGATCTGGTCCGCTCATGGGAGATACCTTCCTCGCAAACCCGTTGCGCCGCAAGACGTGTTCAGCCCGCCGCGGCCAGGTCGGCCGTCGTCTCGTCGTGCGGCGGCCACAGTGGCTGCGGCACTTCGATGCCGAACGGCTTGTCCCATCCGTTGCGGGACGAAACCTGGTGCACGGGATGGCGATTGGCCGCGACGCCCCACCTGCCCAACGGGTAACCCAGGGTGAGCATCGCCGACATCTTCCAGCCCTGCTCGGCCGGAACTCCCAGTAGCTCGTTCACCTCGTCCTCGAAATTGCGGAGCACCATCGTCATGACACCGCCGACTCCCTCGGCGCGGGCGGCGAGCAACGCACTCCAGATGGCCGGGTAGATGTTGGCGCCGCCTAGGTCATCGATGGAGTAGACGAACAGCAACAGGGGGACCTCTTCGAAATGGTCGGCCAGGTAATTGCCCGAGCCCTTCATTCGGCGCATCGTTTCGGCGTGCGCGGCGGGATCCGCTCCGGGCGCCGTGGCGACCATCGGTCCCGTTCCCGTGCTGAACTTCTCGTATTCGATGGCGCGGGCCTTGCGGAACAGTTCGGCGAACTTGCCGATGAGTTCCCGATCGTCCACGGCCACGAAGTGCCAACGCTGGGTGTTGCCCCCGTTCGGGGCGCGCACGGCCGCATCGAGGATGCGCGCCTGGGTCTCCAACGGAATCGGATCCGGGCGCAGCCGGCGCATCATCCGGGTGGTGTACAGGCCTTCGTAGATGTCCATTGTTGTGCTCCTTCCACTATTCGGGCCAAGAACTGTTGTGGATCGCGTCGACCATGTTGGCGGGCGTGAAGTTCGGATCGAAGTGCGCCAGGACGTCGGCGTTCATGGTGCCGTAGGTGGTCTCCGGGCGGTGCTTCATGCCTTCGTTGAAGGCGACCAGGATGCGGTTCTTGAAGTCGGGACGCGGGTGGGCCGCGGTGACCGCCTCGACAGCGTCAGAAGGCAGGGCCTCGCGGCCGGCACCGACGACGTCGGTCGCGACACCGGCGATGAGCAAACTGATTTCCGGGTCCAGGCGGGCCGGCACGCCGGGCGTCGTGTGCAGGGCGATGCCCAACCACACCTTCTGGGCCTGCGCCTCCTCGACGCCACGTTCCACCAAGAATTCGCGCGCCGCGTCGGCACCGTCGATTTCGAACCGCTCGGTCGAGGCGCCGTAGCGCGAGGTGAGACCCAGGTCGTGGAACATCGCCGCCACGTAGAGCAGTTCCAGGTCTGGGTGCAGCCCGAGGCGGCGCCCGTGAAGCGCGCCGAAGAAGTACGCCCGCCGGGAATGGTGGAAGAGGACGTCGTCCTCGGCGGCGCGGATGAACTCGGTTGCCTCGCGCACCAGCGCGGTGTCGGGGACCACGATGTCCGCAACGGCTGTTGTCGATGGAATGGCCATGACCGCGTCTCCTTCACTGCTTGCCTGAAGTGTGCGCCGCCGCGCGGTCAGGGAGGAGTCGGTTTGCGGCCGTTCTTCCCACAGAATCCGACATTGGCCGTCAGGCGGTGAGGATCGCCTGGGCCACCTCGTCGGGGTGGGTGAGCAGCCCATTGTGCGTGCCCGCAACGACGACCGGCCGGACCCCGATCCGCGCGGCCGATTCGGCCGCCGGCCGCGGCATCGCCAGGTCGTCTTCGCCGGCGATGTAGACCAACGGGATGCCAAGGTCGATCGGGTGGATGTCGAGGGAACCGAGGAAGTAACCGCCGGGCTGAACGGTGAGCAGGTCCGCCACCAGCCGCTGTAGGTCAGCACAGACGCCCTGCATCAGTTCCCGTCCGAGATATTCCGCGGTTGCCGGAACGCCTCCGACCGGCGATTCCTCGATCCACCGCAGTGCGGACAGGCGCTTGTCGGGCGGGTTCTCGTCGATCAGCGACCTGCCGGGCAGCGGCACGTGCGCGTTGTAGTACACCAGTTTCTCGACTCGACCGGCGAGCACTTGCGCGGCGCCGGTCGCGGGGAAACCGCCCCAGCTGTGGGCAACCAACACCACCGCGCCGGATTCTCGCCGCCGCACCTGCCGGGCGATGTAATCGACCGCATCGTGAAGTTGGTATCCCGAGGGATCCTCGCCGTCGCCCATACCGGGCAGCGTCAAGGTGATAGCCCGGTGGCCCGCCGCGCGCAGCCGCTGGGCGACCGGACGCCAAGACCACGCCCCATGCCAGGCGCCGGGGATCAGGACGTATGTCGACATGTCCGCTAATCAACCGGGGTGGCCGGGCCGGGCGGCGGCCAGGTCACCGGTGGCCAAATCCCAAGTGTGGCAGTCGCTTCGCGTCATGTCCTGCTTTCTGTCGATCGAGGCAGCGCTTACGCTGAGGTCCGAGCCGCTATCGGGACGTTCCGCGCATTCGGGACCATGCGCAGCATCGTGGATGGATGAAACAGCTCCGCGCGCCGGCCGACCATGTTCATCAGATGCAGGAATCGCTGGACCATTTCCGGGTCGGTTTGCGCGGCGCGGACCATGCGCTCCACCAGAGCGTTCCTGAGCCGCACCGACACGGTTCGCTTCCCCGCTATTTGCGGCAGTGCCAGGTCCGAACTCAAGGCGGTGTGCCAGGCCACGGCGATCTCCTTGGCAGCGCGGCCGAAGAACCGCCGTGGCAGTTTGTCGCCGCCGTCCCGAAGGCAATCACGCAGAATCAACGCCTCGATGGCGGCGATCGACATGCCTTGGCCGTAAAGAGGATTGAAATTGCACAGCGCGTCTCCCATCACGATCAGGCCGTCGGGCGTGCGCGTCAGCTTGTCGTAGCGTCGCCATCGGTTCGAGGGAAACTTGTAATGCGTGACGTCGGCGAGCGGTTCCGCGGCCCGCGCGGCGGCCAGCACATGTGGGGGCGCTACACCGGTCAGACAATCGAAGAGGGCGGCGCGATCGGTGGGCGCCGGTTGCCCGGACAGCGTTTGCACCGCGAGCATGTACGCGTTGTTCTCCCCGGCGAACATCGCGAATGCGATCGGGCGGCTGGGCTGGGCAGCGGTGAGCGTGACGTTCTCCCGCAAGGTGCCCGGCTCCAGATAAACGGGCAGACCGGCGTAGGTGACGTGCACCTTCAATTCGTCCTCGCGTGGACGGCGATACCCGAGTTCTTCGAGGAGGATCGGTGTCCGCGAGCCGCGGCCCGTCGCGTCAACGACAAGGTCTGCGGTCAGGACGCTTTCGGCGCCCGAGTCACGTCGCGCCACCACGACACCCGTCACGCGGGCGCGCTGCTGGGTGGACGTCAACCGCACCGCGTCACAGCCCTGCAGCAACTCGACATTGGGAAGGGCATGCACGCGTCGACGTAGGTTCCACTCGAGAAAAGCGCGGTGCGCGTAGTGGATAACGATCGACTCCGGGTCGGGGACGTTGCCCGAGCGCAGCAACTCGTGTCCACCGAAATTGATGCAGAGGCGCGACAGGTCGCCGTCGTCCCAGACTCGGGCACCGCCGACCACCAATTCGTCGAGGAAACCGGGAAAAAGCTGTTCCAAACTTCGTGTCAGCCGTGCCGGTGGGATGTGCGGCAGGCCGCCTTGCGGGACCCCGCGGCGGGTCCGCGGTCCGTCCGGGAGAACGTCTCGTTCGATCACGACAACGTCGCGATAGAAGTCGGCCAGTACCCGTGCCGCCAGTAAGCCGGTGATGCTTCCCCCGAGAACTATTGCGGTGTACCCGATTTCGGACGCATTCGTCTTCAAGCTGACTCCTGTGATCGCACCTGATGAGAACCGCCGCATCCCCCGGCGGTCACCGCTCAGTCTGCTGCGGTGACCGTCGGGGCACCGGTGCGATTTCAGACCGCTATCCCACAGTTCGCGACATCACCGGCCGCGCGGACGGAGCGCCTACTCGGGCCAGGTGTTGTCCAGGATGATCTCGACGAAGTCGTCACGGCGGAAGGTGGGATCGAAGTGTTGCAGCACATCGGCGTTGACGGTGCCAAAGGTGCTGTGCGGGCGGTGTTTCATGCCTTCGTTGAAGGCAGCCAAGATTCGCCGCTTGAAGTCAGGCCGGGGATGCGCCGCGGTGACCGCGGCGAGGGCTTCCGCGGAAAGGTCGTCGCGTCCGATGCCCAGCACGTCGGTCTCGACACCGGCTGTGACCAAAGCGATTTCGGGTTCCATGAATTCGGGTATGCCGGGCGTGGTGTGCAACGCGATGCCGAGCCACACTTTGGCGGCGTCGGCCTCGCCGACGCCGTGCTCCAACAGGAAAGCCCGCGCCGCGTTGGCGCTGTCCACCTCGAAGCGCAGGGTGGACGTGCGATACCGCTCGGTGAGGCCCAGGTCGTGGAACATCGCCCCGGCGTACAGCAGTTCCAGGTCGGGCTCCAGGCCCCGGCGCCGCCCCTGCAGCGCACCGAACAGGAACACGCGCCGCGAATGGTCGAAGAGTAGGTCACCCTCGGCCTCGCGGATGAACTCGGTGATCTCGCGAACCAGCGGGGTGTCCGGTATGACGATGTCGGCGATACTCTCGACGTGTTGAGTGACCATGATCAACCTCCTGTGTCGGGTGGACTGTCCTCAGTATTCGACCGCGCCGTTCAAGCCACCCGAATCGTTTGAGCCGTCTTCACCACAGAATGCGACGCGTTCGTCACCGTCGGTCGGCCCGCTAGCCGCCCAGCCGCCATATTTCCCACAAATTGCGACACAATGGCTGGCGTGACCGAAGCCAAAGCGCGTACGCGGGTGGTGGTGATCGTCGTGTTCGACGGGGTGACGCTGTTGGACGTCGCGGGCGCGGGTGAGGTCTTCGTCGAGGCCAACCGGTTCGGCGCCGACTACCGGGTCAAGATCGCGTCGCTGGACGGGTGCGACGTGACCAGTTCGCTGGGGTCCCGACTTGGCGTGACCGACAGCATTGCCGCGATCGAATCCGCCGACACCGTCCTGGTCGCCGGCAGCGACAACCTGCCCGCGCACGCCATCGACCCCGCCCTGGTCGAGGCCATCCGATCGGTGTCGGCCCGGACCCGGCGGCTGGCCTCCATCTGCACCGGGTCGTTCGTCCTCGCGCAGGCGGGCCTGCTCAGCGGAAGGCGCGCCACCACGCACTGGCACGATGCCCGGCTGTTCGCGCGTGCCTTCCCCGATGTCACCGTCGATCCCGACGCGATCTTCGTCCGCGACGGCAACGTCTTCACCTCGGCCGGGATCTCGTCGGGCATCGACCTGGCGCTGGCGCTGGTCGAAATGGATTACGGCACCGAACTGGTCCGCAACGTTGCCCGGTGGCTGGTCGTCTACCTCAAACGCGCAGGGGGCCAATCACAATTCTCGGTGTTGGTCGAGGCCGATCCCCCGCCGCAGTCGCCGCTGCGTGCGGTCATCGACGCGGTCGCGGCCGACCCGGCCGCGAACCACAGCGTGCAGTCCCTTGCCGCGCGGGCGTCACTGAGCACCCGTCAGCTGACCCGGCTCTTCCAATCCGAGCTCGGGATGACCCCGGCCCGTTATGTCGAATTGGTTCGCATCGATTTCGCCCGTGGGGCACTGGAATCCGGCCGGTCCGTCAGCGAGTCCGCGGGCATGGCCGGCTTCGGCAGCAGCGAAACCCTGCGACGCGTGTTCGTCAACCACCTGGGCATCAGCCCGAAGGCCTATCGGGACAGGTTCCGAACGGCCTACGCCTGAGCGATCGAGTGGCAGTCTTGCGAGATGCGCCTGGCCAGGGTTCGCGATTGTTTCGCTACGTAGCCGATCAACGCTGGGCGGCTCAGCAGACCATGGAAGTACAGGCCATCGGCCGCAGGCGTCGGCGCCAGCAGGACCGGTGCGCCGTCGGGTGCGAGTACCCTCAAGTGCCCGACCAACGGGCCCAGGCCGGGCCCGTATCCGGTCGCGCAGATCATCACGTCGGGTTGAATTCGTGCACCGTCGGCCAGCGCCGCCTTGGCACCCTCGAGCGCGCTGACCGCCCCGACCACTTCGATGGATCCGTCGCGCACCGCGTCGATGACCTCGCGGTCGACAACTGTCGGTGCGGCGTGCAGCCGGTGGGCTCTGGCAAACGGGCCTTCCTCCGGAACAGGCAGACCGAATTCTTGGAGGTCGCCGAATGCGCGGTGGCGCGCTGCGTTAGAGATCCGGTCGGCTACCCGCGGGGGCAGATGGAACAACGGAATCGAGAGCACGTCGTTGGGCAGCCCGACAGGCCCCTTACGCAGCAAGAGGTTTGGTGGAGTTCCTACCGAGAGCCAGACTTTGGCCGCCGCGCCTACGGTCAGGTCGTGGGCGATCTCCATTCCCGAGGATCCCGACCCGACCACCAGCACGCGCTTGCCCGCGTACCGCGCCGGGCCTCGATAACTCGATGAATGCAATAGCTCACCGCTGAAAGTGCCGGCCCAATCCGGGATCAAGGGAGTGTGCAGATAACCCGTGGCGACCACGACGTGTCGAGCGTCGAGGTCGCCGTCAGACGTTGTCAACCGCCATCCCACCGTACAGCGGTCGATCCGCTCGACCGTGGTGTTGAGCCGGAGGTCGATGCCGTCCTCGCCCGCGTGTCGGTCAAGGTGCGCGACGACCTGGTCACGAGTCGGATAGAGCGGAGTCCCCTTCGGGTATGGCCGGCCCGGCAGGTGGGAGAACTGCCGACCGGTGTTGAGCCTGAGCCGGTCATACCGGCCGCGCCACGACGCGGCCACTGCATCGGCCCGGTCGATGAGCAATGGCCGGATTCTGTTGTCCTTCAAGCTCAGCGCGGCAGAAATGCCGGCCGGGCCGGCACCAATAACCACTACTGCCCGGTCAGGTCGCGAGGATCGCATTGGCCACTTCGTCGGGGTGGGTCAGCATTCCGTCGTGTGTCCCCGGAACGACGACCGGTTTTACACCGAGCCGGGCGGCAAATTCGGGCCCCGGGTGCGGCATCGCCTGATCGCTGTCGCCGGTGACGTAGGCGGTGGAAACACCGAGACTCGCCGCATCGATGTCGAGAGCGCCAAGGAAGTAGCCGCCGGGTTGCGGGGTCATCAGATCCGCCACCAATCGCTGCAACGCTGGGGCGACGCCTTGCAGCAACAGCTGTTCGACGTACTCCAGGCTCGGTGCAATGGCGCCGAACGGTGATCCGTCGATCAATTGCAGCATCAACTCGCGTGTGTCTGGCGGGGTTTCGTCGACGAGCGACCTGATCCGAACCGGCACGAAAGCGTTGTAGTAGACGATCTTGCTGACCCGGCCGCGCAGAAGGTGAGCGGCGCCGGTCGCGGGGTAGCCGCCCCAGCTGTGCGCGACGAGTACCACGTTGTCCAGCTCGAGCCGGCGCACCTCGTTGACGATGTAGTCGATCGCGTCCCCGAGCTGGTAACCCGACGGGTCATCGCCGTCGCCCAGACCCGGCAGCGTCAGGGTGATCGCCCGATGACTCGCCGCGCGAAGCCGGTTGGCAACCGGCCGCCAGGACCAGGCGCCGTGCCAGCCGCCTGGAATCAGCACATACGTCAGCCCGTGCGTGTCCGGCGGTAGGGTCCCGTCGAGAGTCATCTGGCGCGAGCCTCGATCACGCTGAAATCCGTTTCGGTGTCGAAGACTTGAGTCATCTCGAAGCCGGCTTCATCGAGGAGTCGCTGATACTCCTTGGCGGTGCGTTCACGCCCATCGTTGAACAGCAACATCTCGATGTCAGCGATCTTGCCGATGAATTCGCGGGTGTCTTCGGGGATTACCGTCTCGACGAGCAGTAAGGCCGCGCCAGTTGGCGCAGCCCTCCTCACATTCCGCAGGATTTGCAGCGCCGCGTCATCGGACCAGTCGTGCACAATGTGCTTGAGCACATAGGCATCAGCTCCCGGCGGAACATCGCAGAAGAAGGAGCCCGCAACCAGGCGAACCCGTTGCGCCACGCCTAACTTTCGTAGCAGCGGCGCTGCTTCGGCCACCACATCGGGAAGGTCGAACAGCACACCACGCGTGTTCGGGGCCGAGGCCAGGATGGCCGCGAGCAAGCGGCCATGACCGCCTGCGACGTCGACGATGGTAGCGAATGGCGTGAAGTCATACGCCGCCACGAGCGGTCCATCTACGTACGCCGACAAGCCCGTCATCGCGTCGTTGAAGATCGCACTGAATTCGGGTTCGTCGCGCAGGTAGTCGAAGAAGCGCTTACCGCGCAACGCCTGGACCGGCGAAGTGCCGGCTCTAACAGTCTGGGTGAGCAGGCTCCAATGTTCGCGCTCCTGCGGTGCGCCCACGAGCCGCGCCAGGGCCGCCATAGATACCGGGGCGTCCGAGCGCAGCAGGTCTGCTCGCTCGGTCAGTTCATAGCGGCCATCGTCGCCCTGAGCGAAGATGCCCTTGCTGATCAATGCTCGCAACACCCTGCGCAACGCATCGGAATCGGCTCCGACTTTGTCGGCGAGTTCATCGATGTGCAGTGGCCCGTCGCCAAGCGCATCGGCCACTCCCAAGTCGGCAACTGTAGTAATGGTCTGCGCTACCCACGCGCCCAGTATGAGCCCCTGCATCGCTTTCGCCGGCGATGACGCCGGCGGATCCAATGGCATTGTCTCCCAACCTCCTCATTCTGGTTGACAAAAATCACGGCCGCGCCCGCCGCCCGGACCGGGTGAGGGCTACCAACTCATCGCGATAACGGCTGCCAGCAGCAAGACCGTGACGAGACCGTGGAGGACGAGTTGGCGCAGAAAGGTGTTCTGGACAAGACGGTCCAATTCGGCCGACTGTGAAAAATCAGGCAACACATAGTGATTACGCATTGAGCCGAAACCCATTCTCGCGCTCAGCGATATGGTCATTGTTGATCATCGATCGAGTCGGCCGGCCGAAGCCGTTGGCCCGAGGTCGTATTGCTCGCAACGTGGGAAGGTCTTGGCAGACCCTGGAAGGTCACCGAAAGCCGCGGCCCATAGCATGGTGCCCATAAAGACCAGCACTATCGCGATGAAGCTGTGAACGCATGCTTGCCGCACTATCATCGCCAGGGGCGGCTGCAGTGGGTAATCCTCCGGAAATCTCGTCATGGTGGGCCCTTCTGTGTCACGGATCGGCAGAGCCGGAATCACTTCAGTGAGTAGCGGATCGGCAGGTGTTTGAGACCACCGACGAGTGTCGTCGCGCACAATTCCGGCTCGCCGGCGAGCTCGATCGATTTCAGCCTGGGGAGCAGTTCGCGGTAGAGACTGTTGATCTCCATCCGCGCTAATGCGGCACCGAGGCAGAAGTGCACGCCGTACCCGAAGGCCAGGTGTTTGTTGGGATCGCGGCGGATGTCGAAGCGGAACGGATCGTCGAAGACCTCCTCGTCGCGGTTGCCGGACGCGTAAGCCAGATACACCGACTCTCCTTCGGCGATGTCGACCCCCCGAACCGTGGTGTCGGCGGTTGCGGTGCGCATGAATTCCTTCACCGGGGTGGTCCACCGGATCATCTCCTCGATCGCCGTCGGCATCAGCGTGAGGTCCTGCTTCAATCGCGTTAGTTCACCGGGGTTTTCGATGAGCGCGCGCAGCCCGCCGGAGATGGCGTCTTTGGTGGTGTCATGGCCGGCGCTGGCGATGATCACGTAGTAGGACGCGGTGTCCACGTCCGAGAGCGGCTCGCCGTCGACGCGCCCGTTCGCGATGGCCGAGGCCAGGTCGCCGGTGGGGTTCTGGCGGCGCGACGCGGTCAGCTCGGCGAAGTAGTTGAGGAAGTCCTGCATCACCGCGAGCACGGCCTGGGGGCCTTGACTTCGCTGGTATTCGGCGTCATCGCGGCCGAACATTTCCTGGGTAAGCGTGCGCATCCGAGGAAACTCGGATTCGGAAAGACCCAATAGGGACAGGATGACGTAGAGCGGAAAGTCGGCTGCGACGTCGGTGACGAAGTCGCACTCAGGTCCGATCTCGCACATCTTGTCGACACAGCGCTTGGCCAGCTGGTCCACCTGCGCCTTCAGGTTGCGCATGGCCGCGGGGCGGAACCAGTTCGCGGAGATCGCGCGCACCTTGCGGTGGTATGCGCCGTCCATCTGGACCAGGGTGCGCATGCCGGTCCCGGCGTCTAGCTCTGCATTGCGCAGATCGTCGACGGCGGCGGCTGTGAGCATTGTGCGGGGCGCGCTGATGAAGAGGTCATTATCGCGCTCGATCGCCATGATGTCAGCGTGCTTGGTGATCGCCCAGAACGGCCGATACGGCGGATGGTCCACCCATGCAACCGGATTGGTTGCCCGCAGCTGCCGTAGCCCCGTGTGCAGCCGCTCGTCGTCGGCGTATGCCGATGGGTCAGCCAGAACTTTGGTGGCGTCATGCATTGTGGGTGCGTTCATGTGGATTCCTCACTCCGGGGTTGTCAGAACTTCGATAGATGAAGACCCAATGCGCCGCCGTCGAGGCGCGGCCGTCCTCGCTTCGACGCATCCTCAGAACCTGATCGGCTCGAGGCGGCCTAGGATCTCCTCGCGCCGCGCCTCGAATTGCTCCGGCAGCTGGAATCGCTTGCCCAGCTCCTGCGGCGACTCGTCGCAGTCCCAGCCACCCTCGTTGTGTGTCACGGCCAGTTCGAAAAGGGCGCCGCCGGGTGATCTGACGTAGACCGACTTGAAGTACTTGCGGTCTCGAACTTCGGACATATCTGTGTAACCGGCACCCTCGATCTCGAGTTTCAGGTCGCTCTGGTTTTCGAGAGTGTCTGCGTTCCAAGCGAAGTGGTGAATAGTTCCGGCACCATAGGTCCACGTGCCCGGCCCATCTGTGCGATTGACGACAAGCTCGACCGCACCGCCGAGCCCGGACTTACCGGCCTCCAACGCAAAACGGTCACCTTCGGTCAAGCCCTCGCGAGCACCAAGGTGGTTGGCGGCAAACTCGACTGCGGTGTCCGGCCCCGTCACGTGTACGCCTACACCGTAAATCCCGTGGATGGCGTACTCCTCGGGCACACCGTTGCCGGTGTAACCCCGACGAGGGTCGTCGACGACCTCGACCAGCTGGTACTCGATCCCGCACGGATGCCGGAACAGGACGCGGCGGCGATCGAACACGGTCGCGTCCCGGACGTCCGCGGCCCGTTCCTGCAACCTGGAGGACCAGTAGTTCAGCGAACCCGCGGGAGCGGCGAGCAATACCTCACGTGCCTGGTTGGTACCACGTCGCCCGCACATCCCGGCCTGGCCAACCGGGAACGTGGTGAGCACCGCGCTCGGGTCGCCGTTGGCGTTGCTGTAATACAGGTGATAGATCGGGATCGTGCCGTCGAACAACACCGTCCGTTTGATCAGCCGTAGACCCAGCATCTTGACGTGAAAGTCAACGTCGTCCTGGGCCCCGTTCACCGACATGGTGATGTGGTGACTATCGATGATGTACGACATTCGAGCTCTCCCGCCGGCGGGTGGTCATCGGGTCCCCCAGGAAGCGGAAAGCCGCTTCGGACATCGTTCTCGCCGTGAGCGTTTGCGGTCTGATCGGGCCATCGGGCATAGACATGTTGGCGTAGCCGCCGGGAAGCACATGCTGCGGAAGCGCAGCTGATACCACCTCGGGCCAACCGCGATGAGCAGTGTGGCCAGATCTGTTCTTCGTCACACCTGCGACGTTAAAAAGCAACGCGTCCAGCGGCTAACCTGCGCCCACTGAGTGGGCTTTACCGGCCGGTCACCGTTTGACGGTGTGGCGATAGGGGCAGCGCCCGAGCTCTAGGCTGGGGTAATAGATTGGCGCTCAAGGAGTACCAGGACGGATCCCAGAAGGGGCCGTCAGGTCATTGAGGAGCATTCATGATGAGTGATTCTGGTAAGGCGAATGGCTAGAGGCGTCGGCACTTCCCCAATGACGGGGCGGGCCATCATGATCGGGTTGGTCACGATTCCTGCATTGGTCGCCATGGCCGCGCTCGCCGCGGGGTGTGACTCACCGACTACGACGTCATCGACAGCCACGCCGGCGTCCGTCGGATTGCCACAGATTCTGCAGCGCGGCACGGTCCGTGTGTGCAGTACCGGCGACTACCGCCCATTCACGTACCGTGACGCACAGGGCATCTGGAGTGGGCTCGACATCGACATGGCCCACGACATGGCCACTCGACTGGGAGTCCGGCTGGACACGGTGCCGACCACGTGGGCAAGTGTTGTCAACGATCTGGGCAACAAGTGCGATGTGGCGATGGGAGGAATCACCATCACGCTCAACCGCGCCGAGCATGCGATCTACAGCGCTCCCTACCTACGCGATGGAAAAGCGGCCATCGTCCGTTGCGCTGAGGCATCAAAGTTCCAGACCCTGAGCGACATTGACCGCCCGGGTGTCCGCGTGGTCGTCAACCCCGGTGGTACCAATGCCGAATTCGACAACGGCCACCTCCACAATGCGCACGTGGTGAACTATCCGGACAACAACACCATCTTCGGCCAAATCACTAACGACGCCGCCGATGTCATGATCACCGATGCCAGTGAGATCCGTTGGCAGACAGGCCAGGATCCGCAGCTCTGCGGTCAGAGTCTGGACCATCCGTTCACGTTCGAACAAAAGGCCTATCTCATTCCTCGAACCGCCACGGACGTGCAGCAATGGATGAATCTGTGGCTCAACATCGCACAGAACGACGGGACCTACGCAGCGCTGAGCCAGAGGTACCTAGGTGCGCTAATCGGACCATGATTGTTGCGGGCCGATCGACATTCGTGCCCTCCTCTAACCGACGCTGGGAAGCGGAATGGCGGTGAAGACGCCGTCGGGGTCGTACCGCGCTTTCGCGGCGGCGAGTCGGACGGCGTTCTCGCCGTAGGCATTCGCGACCTGCTCGTGGTCATCGGGTCCCAGCAGGTTGGCGTAGCCGCCCGGTTGAGCGTGAGGCGCAAGCGCGGCCGACACCGCGTCGGCCCACGCACGGTGAGTAGCACCATCCCCGGTCTCCCAACTGGCGACAATCTCGACGACGAAGTGTGGGCGGCGGTTTGCGAACGCGGTTTGGTCCGAGGCGACGCGCGTCGACGCGCCGTGACAGTGGTGGATGGCGACGCCGCTGGGGGGTGAGGTCAGCGCCCGACCGGCCTCGCGGAGCGTATCGATCACCCCAGGGGTGTACCCCGCGACCGTGCGGGTGCGAATCGCCCAGCACTGCCCACCCACGCTCCAGCCATCGAACAGGCTCAGCCATTCGCGGTACGTCATCGGCGCGACCTGTGTGGTCAGCGGAGTTCCAAGCTTGACGAGCCTATCGACGGCGGCTTCGCCGCAACGATGATCGCCGCTGAAGGCAGGGGCAAGGAAAACCGCCGGATTTCCGCCTGGCTCGCAAAGCAGTCCACTTAGCACGGTCAGCTCGTCCGGTGCAGTCGACAACAGCTCACCGAGCCCACTCCACACCGTCGCGGCCTGCGACCACGGGAACATGATCATTCCGCCGATCAACCGGTCCAGCGGATGTAACCGCACGCGCATCGAGGTGACCACCCCGAAGTTGCCGCCACCACCGCGCAGTGCCCAGAACAACTCCGGCTCGTGAGTCGCGTCGGCTGCGACGGTTCGACCGTCCGCCAGGACAACCTCTGCACCGACCAGGTTGTCCGAGGCAAGGCCGAACCGGCCGTTGAGCGGTCCGTAACCTCCGCCGAGTGTCAGGCCGGCCATACCGACGCCGCCGCAGTTGCCGGTGGCGGCAACCAGCCCGTACGGCGCGACCGCGTCGGTCAAATCAGTCGCTGTGACACCCGCGCCGACCGTTGCGACCGGTACCGTGGTATCGACTGTGACACTTCGCATCCCGGACATGTCGATCACCAGACCGCCGTCGCACACAGCGCGACCAAGCCAGTCGTGGCCACCCCCGAGCACCGAGAGCCGCATCCCGCGGTCACGCGCCACCCGGATGGCTATCTGCACGTCGAACGATGACTCGGGTCGCACGATCAATGCCGGACGATGCTGCGCCGCCGCATTCCAGATCAATGGCGCAGCACCGGGGACCCGCACTTGCGTGGCATTGATCGCTCTCGTCAGGTCGGCGGCGGCCGCGGATATCACAGCGGGGGTGGTCATTTATCTCCTACGGGTTGACGACGACGTCCAGCAAGAACGTCCGCCCTGATGCGACGGCTTCGAGTGCCCGCTGCACGGCCACGGCCAGCTCATCGAATTTCTGCACGCGTTCGCCCATGCCGCCATACGCTTCGGCCTGCTTCACGTAGTCGGGCATCGGTTCAATGGTGTTGCCGACGAAGTTCTGTTCGCGGACGGCCGCGCTATCCGGGTAGTACCTGACGAGGTTTCGGATCTGGGATGCGTACTGCCGGTTATTGCACAGCACGATGAGCAGCGAGACTCCGTATTCCTGTGCGAATCCCAGCGCAGCCGGCACGGGATTGTAGTGCCACGCTCCGTCACCGAGGATGCAGACGACCACTTGCTGCGGGCGCGCGAGCTTGACGCCGAGTGCGGTGCCCAGGCCGGTGCCCAGTGCTCCTGCCCAACCGCGATACTGCTCGAAAAGTTTACGGGTGTACAGGAATTGAATCATTTGCGGCACTTGAGACGTGATCTCATCGACACAGATCGCGTCGTCGGGAAGTGCGTCGTGCAACGCACCGAACAAGTCGGCGGCACACACGAAATCGGTTGCCTGCAACGCTAGTTGGCGAGCTTCTTCGATTCCCTTGGCGCGCACGCCATCCGTGTAGCGCGTCCACCGCTCGTCGGCGTCGTGCCGAACGGCCGATCGCGTTTGTAGATTGGCAGCGAGCGCAACCAGATTGATCGACACATTCCCCGGGATCGCGTGAGTGATCGGGTAGCCCCAATAGGCACCGCGCGGGCGCAGCGGGTCTTGTTCGAGGTGAATGACCGCGCACCCTGGGCGTAACGCCGCCTGCGGCGGATGCCACGGTCCATTGCAGCCGGCCAACAGCACGGCATCGGCTTCACCCAGCACCGCTTCCACCGGCCCCGCCCCGTACAGGGGGTGCGACCGCGGAAAGTTGTGATAGGCGGGATTCCAGAATTCGAAGACGGGCGCCGACAGCGCCTCGGCGATGCCTATCAGGGCGTTGCGGTCGGCGTCGGTGCGCCCGCCGTGTTCGGTGACGATGATCGGGTTTGTCGCGCGCACGAGAATTCCGGCCACCCGGTCGATATGTTCTGGTGTCGCGACATTCGGTGCAGCGGGAACCCACGGGGGGACCTCGGGGTGACCCTCGCCCAGCAACAGCTGAAACGGTATCTCCAACAGCGTCGGGCCGAGCGGGACGGACTCGGCGATGAAGCGGGCGCGCCGGAGTTCGTGAACCAGATCGAACGGCGTGCGCGCTCGCTTCGCCCACTTGACGACGACTTCGGCGTTGCGCGCCGGGCCGGCATGGTCGGTCAGCAGTGCGGGCCATTCGGCACCGGGATCGCCGTCGGGGTCATCACCATAGCTGAGCGTGTCAGGCGACAGTGCCGTCATCGGTGTGCGCTCCTGCAGCGCCGTGCTCAGCGCCATCGACGCGTTTTGAACTCCCAACGATGTCGGCAAGAAGACGATCTGGCTTCGGCCGGTGGCCTTGTAGTAACCCGATGCCAGGCTCACCGCCAACAGCTCATGGCGACAGCGGAAGTACCGCAGCCTCATCTCGTTGCCGCGCCGGGCAAGCACTTCCCAGATCGGCGCCATCACGGCGATGGGAGAGGCGAAAATGCAGTCCACGCCCTGGGATTCCAAATGATCCAGCAGTACTTCTGCGCCATTCTTGGCGCCATGAGCGCGTGTCACACGAGTGACGCTAGGAAGCGACGAGGCCAACTGCGAGCCCGCGCCCACTGGGTGGGTTTTGCTAGCTGATCAGTGATTCACGGTTAGGCGCTTCTGATTTGAGGGCTAGTGTGCTGTGCGATCAGCTCGCCGACCATCCACACGCCGAAGGCGGTGCCGGGTTCATCGCCGCATCTACCTGTCACGCACCGGATGGCAGCTGCCGGCCAAAGAGCTGCGGTAAGCCCTTCAGGCGGGGGTTAACGCGATAACCGGGATGGGCCGCGATGTTCGGCTCTGGTAGCCGGTGTATCGGTTCGCGTTGTTTGTATTGACGATCTCCCACAGCCGAGCGTAGCCGGCGTCACCGGGTGCGACTCTGCGTGCTGTCACCGCGAATCGTATTGGCCCCACGTTTATTTCGCAGTCCGGCTGGTTCCGTAGGTTGTGGTACCAGCCCGGATGCTTATCGCTACCACCGAAGGACGCGACGACCAGATACGAGTCGCCGTCCTTGGCGTAGGTCAGTGCATTACTGCGCTGCTGACCGGTCTTCGCGCCCGTGGTGTGTAACAGCAAACAGGGTGGCATGCCTGGCATCCGGTGGCCGATCCGACCGTCGGTCCTCCGATAGACCATGCCATGAAGGCGCAGCAGCGGTAGGAGCACCAGTTGCTCCGCCGGAGTCATATTGCTCATGAGCAGTTTGCGCCTGTCATGCCCGCGACGTTAGGAAACCACGCGACGAGCGGCAAACCTGGGCCCACTGAGTGGGTTTTCGCGCCTGGCACCGTTTCACGGGTTGCGAAGGAGGCTGACGATGCGGCTGCCGGTAGCCCTGGTGGCAGCCAGCAGTCCCAGGGGAGGCCGGCGTTGCGCGATGAGCGCCGAAACGGCAGCCGCCGCGTTGTCGCCGAGAGGAATTGCTATGGCAACGCAGCTGAGATCCGCCAGCACCCCGCCGGCATCCACTATGGGGGCGCGGCCCAACTCGGTGTAAGCCCGCGCAGTCGCCGTACCTGGCGGCACCCGAGCCCCGGGTTCGGCTGTGAATCCCACCGGAATCCGAGCGTCCACCACGTCCAGGTACACCACCTCGCCACCGATCAGCGCAGACAACTGAACCGCAGCCCCAGTGGCGCTTGCCAGCTCGGCGATCGGCCGACGGGCGGCCACCCGCAATCGACGCTCCGGACTCACCCGCGAACCCAACCCCAACAGGCTCGCGCCCAACCGATACCGGCTGCCTTCGCGACTGACCGCCCCGACCGCGATCAACTGCTGCAACAGTCGACGGACCGTCTCGCGCGGGATCCCACTCACATTCGCCAAATCCAGCAGCCGCACCGGCTCCAACGCAGCCACCAGCTCCAGCAGTTCAAATGCGCTCTGGAGAACCCCGCGGCCGTCGTTAGGAAACGAGCCGTCCACAACCCGACGGAGCATCGCCATCGCCCAGACCAGGCCGCTTGGCAACCGGTCGCCTTGACCAGACTCCATGCCGGCGGCCCGAAATCAGCACATACGTCAACCCCTCGTTCAAGGTATGCCTTTCGCTGTCAAGGATCCGAAGGTAGTACCGGACCGGTGTGTGGCCGCCACGGCTATGACGTTAAGAAGCCGCGGGACAAGCGGCCAATCTGTGCCCACTCAGTGGGTTTTCTCGCTGATAGCAATTCACGGTGTACGAAGGAGCCCGGCGATACGGACACCGGTGGCCCTGGTGGCAGCGAGCAGCCCGAGCGGCGGCCGCGGTCGCGGGACAAGCGTCGACACAGCTGCCACAGCGCCGTTGCCCAAAGGAATGGTTACCGCGACACAGCTCATACCCTTGATAACCTCGCCGGTGTCCACTATTGGTGCGGTAAAACCCAATTCGGTGTGGGCTCGTGCGGCTGCGCATCTAGGTGGTACCCGGGCCCCCGGTTGGGCGACCACTCCGAACGGAACCCGAGCGTCCACCGTGTCCAGGTACACCACCTCGCCACCGATCAGCGCAGACAACTGAACCGCAGCCCCAGTGGCGCTTGCCAGCTCGGCGATCGGCCGACGGGCGGCCACCCGCAATCGACGCTCCGGACTCACCCGCGAACCCAACCCCAACAGGCTCGCGCCCAACCGATACCGGCTGCCTTCGCGACTGACCGCCCCGACCGCGATCAACTGCTGCAACAGTCGACGGACCGTCTCCCGCGGGATCCCGCTCACATTCGCCAAATCCAGCAGCCGCACCGGCTCCAACGCAGCCACCAGCTCCAGCAGTTCAAATGCGCTCTCGAGGACCCCGCGGCCGTCGTTGCGAAGCGAACCGCCCGCCGCGCCCACCCGCCTATCACTGGCGGTCATGCGATCCACCGTTGGCCCACCATCGACCCCTTTGAGGTTGCTGTTGCCGACTGCAACGGCGAGCACGTGCGATCTATGCCCGGTGCCGAAAAGCAACAACAGCCTGCTCAGAATGTCGTCGACGAGGTTATCCCCGAAGCGGCATGGGGCCAAAATGCTGCATTAGCGCGGGCAGCAGCCTTTGCGAGATGCGCTTCGCCGGCCCGCGTCCGACCTACTTGGTGTTGTTGTACTTGGTGATCGCGTCGTCCAGGCGCTGCAACGCCGCACCGTAGCCGGCGAAATCGCCCTTCTTCTGCGCGTCCTTGGCCGCGCCGAGGGCCGCCTGAATCTCTTGCAGGGCAGCCGATTTCGCCGGGGACAGGGTCACCGAACCGTCGGCGACCGGCGGTGCGGCCACCGGCGGCGCCGAACCCGGTGTCACGGCCGGCGGCGGCGTGTTGGCCGGCGGACTGGCGGCGGGCGTGCCGGACTCGGTGGGCTGGATGCCCGTCGCCGCCGCGCCCGCACCCGGACCGAACAGCCCCGTCAGGGCGTCCCGCACCGTGGGGCCGTACCCGATCTTGTCGTTGTACATCATCGCCACCCGGATGAGCCGCGGATACGACGACGCCGCATCGCTGGCCCCCGGGGACGCATACACGGGTTCGACGTAGAGCAGCCCGCCCTGGCCCACCGGCAGGGTGAGCAAGTTGCCCCACCGGATCCGGTTCTGGTTGTCACGCCCGATCACACCGAGGTCCTGGGACACCGCCGGATCGGTGGTGATCGCGTTGTTGGCCAGCTTGGGCCCGTTGACCTGACCCGGGATGGTCAGCACGGTGATCCGGCCGTACGTCGCCGGGTCGGAGCTGGCGCTGATGTAGGCGGCCAGATAGTCGCGCTTGAATCTGTTCATCGCGCTGGTCAGCTGATACGACGCCGTATTGTCGTTCTTCGCAATGTTTTTCGCGACGATGTAGTACGGCGGCTGGTAGCTGCTGGCCGTCGGGTTCGGATCTAGCGGCACGTCCCAGAAATCCGACGTGGAGAAGAACGTCACCGGATCGTTGACGTGATATTTCGCCAGCAACATCCGCTGCACCTTGAACAGGTCCTCGGGATAGCGCAGGTGCTCGGCCAGCTCCGGGCTGATATCGCTCTTGGGCTTGACCGTGCCCGGGAAGACCTGCATCCACGCCTTGAGCACCGGGTCCTGCTCGTCCTGCTGGTACAGCGTGACGGTGCCGTCGTAGGCGTCCACGGTCGCCTTGACCGAGTTGCGGATGTAGGAGACCCGCTTGTCGGGTGCCAGCCTGTTGAACGCCACCTCGTTGGAGTCCGCGGTCGCCGACTCCAATGACGTGAGTTCGGAATACGGGTAATTGTCCAGCGTGGTGTAGCCGTCGATGATCCACACCAGTCGCTTGTTCACGATCGCCGGATACACCGCGCTGTCGGTGGTCAGCCACGGCGCCACCGCCTCCACCCGCCGCGCCGGGTCACGGTTGAACAGGATCCTGCTGTTGGAGCCGATCACGTTGGAGAACAAGAAGTTTCGCTCGGCAAATTTCGCGGCGAACACGCTGCGCGACAGCCAGTCGCCGATCGGGACGCCGCCGAGCCCGGTGTAGGTGTAGTTCTTGGTCTCGTTGCTGGTCTCGTAGTCGTATTCGCGGTCGGTGCCGTTGCGACCGACGATCGCGTAGTCGGCCGACGTGTTGGCGATGACCGGCCCGAAATAGACGCGCGGCTGGTCGAGCTGCGCCGGGCCGTCGGAGACCACCCCGCCGTTAGCGCCGACGACGTTGACCAGGAATTCGGGGTAGCCGCCATTCTGGTTGGGGTCGTTGGCGATTCCGCGCACCGTGTTGGCCGGCGACGCGATGAAGCCGTTGCCGTGGGTGTACACGGTGTGCCGGTTGATCCAGTCGCGCTGATTGTCGATCAGCCGGTCGGGGTTGAGTTCGCGGGCGGCCACGACGTAGTCACGCAGGGCCCCGGTGCGGTCCTGGTACCTGTCGATGGAGAGCTGGTCGGGGAAGTAGTAGAAGTTCTTGCCCTGCTGGAACTGGGTGAACGCCGGGCTGACGATCGTCGGATCGAGCAGCCGGATGTTCGATGTGGTGGCCCGGTCGTCGGCGACCTGCTGGGCGGTGGCCCCCGCGTCGCCGGTGTAGTTGCGGTAGGTGACCTGGTCAGACGTCAGACCGTAGGCTTGCCGCGTCGCGGCGATGCTGCGGCTGATGTATTCGCTTTCCTTTTGCGCGGCATTGGGTTTGACGCTGATCTGCTCGACGATCAGCGGCCATCCCGCCCCCACGATCAGCGACGACAGCAGCAACAGGACCACACCGATCGCGGGAATCCGCAAATCCCTGAGCACGATCGCCGAGAACACCGCGCCCGCGCAGATCAGCGCGATGGCCATCAGGATCAGCTTGGCCGGCAGCACCGCGTTGATGTCGGTGTAGCCGGCGCCGGTGAAGGGCTTGCCGCCGCGGGTGTGCGACAACAACTCATAGCGGTCCAACCAGTAGGCGATGGCCTTGAGCAGCACCAGCACCCCGACCAGGGTGACCAGCTGGATTCGCGCCGACCGGCTCAGCGCCCCGGTGCGGCCGGACAGCCGAATGCCGCCGAAGATGTAGTGGGCCAACAGGTTCGCCACGAAGGCCAGGAACACCGCGACGAACAGGTAGGACAGCAGCAGCCGGTAGAATGGCAGCTCGAACGCGTAGAAACCGAGGTCCTTGCCGAACTGCGGGTCCCGGATGCCGAAATCGCCGCCGTGCAAGAACAGTTGGATTCGAACCCAATAGCTCTGGGCGACGATGCCGGCCAGCAGGCCGACCGCCACCGGGATACCGGCGCTCACCAGTCGTAGCCGCGACAGCACCAGGGCGCGGTAGCGCGCCACCGGGTCGTTGTCGTTGCTCGGCACGAACACCGGGCGGGTGCGGTAGGCCACCGCCAGCCCGGCGAACACGATGCCGCCCACCAGCAGGCCGGCGATCAAAAACACCACGAACCGGGTGACCAGCACGGTGGAGAACACCGAGCGATACCCGAGCTCGCCGAACCACAGCCAGTCGACGTATGCGTCGATCAGCCGCGGACCCGCGAGCAGCAAAGCGATCACACCCAGTGCGATCAGGATCAGAATCCGGCTACGCCGAGTCAGCTTCGGCATCCGTGCGGTGGGCCGCATCCCCACTGGCTACGCTCCCTGATCGATTGCTAGACGGTGACAACTCTACGCATGGCACAACCCGTGATCGCCGGGCTTCGCTAGCAGCTTGGCGCCTGCCCACCCGAACCGATCGCGTGCAACGCATCCACTGCCTGGCCGAGCGTCTCGACCTTGACCAACCGCAGGCCGGACGGATTGTCCGAGCTGGCCTCGTAACAGTTCTTGGCCGGCACCAGAAACACCGTGGCCCCGGCCGCATGCGCGGCGACCATCTTGTGGGTGATGCCGCCGATCTGGCCGACCTTGCCGTCCGACGAAATGGTTCCGGTCCCGGCGATGAAATTCGACTTGGCCAGGTCCCCGGTGGTCAGTTTGTCGACCACCGCGAGGCTGAACATGAGGCCGGCCGACGGCCCGCCCACGTTGGCCAGGTTGAAGTCGACGGTGAACGGCGCCCACGGCGCGTCGAGCACCGCGACGCCCAGGAAGCCGTAGTCGCGGTCCTTATTGGCACCCAGGGTGATCTGCGCCACACCGGCCGGCTCGTTCTTGCGGCGGTAATCGATCGTCACGACCTGGCCGGGCTTGGTGTTCTTCAGCAACCCGGTGAACTCCTCGACGGTGGCCACTGGGACGCCGTTAACCGCGTCGATGGCGTCACCGGTCTTCAGCTTGCCCGCCGAGGGGCCCGGCTCGGGGACCTTGGCGACGGTGACCGCCGCCGGGTACTTGAGGTAACCCAGGGCGGCATAGGCGGCGCTGTCCTCGGATTGCTTGAAGTCGGCGTTGTTGGCCTTGTCGACCTCCTCGCGCGACTTACCGGGCGGATAGATCAGGTCGCGCGGTACCAGCTGCTCGGTGTCCGAAAGCCACAGCGTCAGCGCCTCGCCCAGCGTCAGGTCGTCGCGCTGGGACACCGTCGTCATATTGAGGTGCCCGGTAGTCGGATGCGTCTGGGTGCCCTCGATCGCCACCACCTGCTTGCCGTCGACCTCGCCGAGCGTGTCGAAGGTGGGGCCGGGCCCCAGCGACACGAACGGCACCGTCACCACGGCCAGCAACACGCCGAACACCACGATCGGCACCAGCGCGACCACCAAGGTCAGGATGCGCCTGTTCACGCCGATCAGACTAGACGGCGGGTGCCGCGCGGTGTTCAGCCACGACGTCGGGTCAGCCTGGTTCAGCTACAAGCTGACCCGAGGTCGCGCCGCCTGACCTAGCGGTGAGTACCGTTGAGGGTATGGCTGACCTGCCTTTCGGGTTCTCCTCGGGAGACTCTGGAGACGACCCCGACAAACGCGGGAAGAAAGATCCCGAATCGGGCTCGAACCCGTCTGACCCGTTCGCCGCCTTCGGCATGAGCGGTGAATTCGGCATGGGCGACTTGGGGCAGATCTTCACCCAACTCGGCCAGATGTTTTCCAGCGCGGGCACTGTCGGGCCCGCCGGAACCGGCTCCGGGCCGGTGAACTACGACTTGGCGCGCCGCGTCGCGACGAATTCGATCGGCTTTGTGGCGCCGATCCCGGACACCACCAACTCGGCGATCGCCGACGCGGTGCATCTGGCCGAAACCTGGCTGGACGGGGCCACGGCGCTGCCGGCGGGCACCACCAAGGCGGTGGGCTGGACGCCCGGCGACTGGGTCGAGAACACCTTGGAGACCTGGAAGCGGCTGTGCGACCCGATGGCACAACAGATTTCGACGGTGTGGGCGGCGTCGCTGCCCGAGGAGGCCAAGAGCATGGCCGGCCCGCTGCTGCAGATGATGTCGCAGATGGGTGGCATGGCGTTCGGCTCGCAGCTCGGACAGGCGCTGGGCCGACTGTCCCGCGAGGTGCTGACCTCCACCGACATCGGTCTACCCTTGGGGCCCAAGGGAATTGCCGCGGTAATGCCCGACGCCGTCGAATCGTTCGCCACCGGACTGGAGCGGCCGCGCAGCGAGGTCCTGACCTTCCTGGCCGCGCGGGAGGCCGCCCACCACCGGCTGTTCAGTCACGTGCCGTGGCTGTCGAGCCAACTGCTCGGCGCCGTCGAGGCCTACGCCATGGGCATGCAGATCGACATGTCCGGAATCGAGGAACTGGCGCGCGACTTCAATCCGGCGTCGCTGTCGGATCCGGCGGCCATCGAAAACCTGCTCGGGCAGGGCGTTTTCGAGCCCAAGGCCACGCCGGCCCAGACGCAGGCGCTCGAACGGCTGGAGACACTGCTCGCCCTCATCGAGGGCTGGGTGCAGGTGGTGGTGGCCGGGGCGCTGGGCGACCGGATCCCTGGTGCGGCCGCGCTGGGCGAGACGATGCGGCGCCGCCGGGCCAGCAGCGGCCCGGCCGAGCAGACCTTTGCCACGCTGGTCGGGCTGGAGCTGCGGCCCCGCAAGATGCGTGAGGCCGCGGCGTTCTGGGAGCGCCTGACCGAGGCCGCCGGGGTCGACACCCGCGACGGCATCTGGCAACACCCGGATCTGCTGCCCGACGCCGGGGACCTCGACGAGCCGGCGGGCTTCATCGACCGGGTCATCGGCGGCGACACCAGCGGCATCGACGAGGCCATCGCCAAACTCGAGCGCGAGGGCCAAGGCCCCGACGGCCCGCCCGACGGCGGCTCTGTGGATAACTGAGCGGGACCATCGCCGCGCGCGTGACACAGTGACGCCGTGACGCAGCGGCGCCCGGCCACGCTTTCCACCTACGCGCTGGACCCAGCGCTGCCGGTGCTGCTGCGGCCCGACGGCGCGGTCCAGGTGGGCTGGGATCCGCGGCGCGCGGTGCTGGTCCGCCCGCCGGGCGGCCTGGCCGCCGCCGAGCTGGCCACCCTGTTGCGGTCGATGTGGTCGCCGACCCCGCTCTCGGAGTTGCAGCGCCGCGCGCTCGCCCGCGGGCTGACCGACGCCGACGGTCTGCGAAACCTGGTCGCGCAGTTGGTCGGTGCCGGCGTGGCCACCGAATGCGGGCGGCCGCGCGAGCGGGCGGCCTCGGTGCGGATCCACGGCCGCGGGCCGCTCTCGGAGCTGCTGGTGGAGACCTTGCGCTGTTCGGGCGCGCGGATCGCGCACAGCAGCCAACCGCACGCCGCGGTGTCGGCCCACGACGTCGATCTGGTGGTGCTGTCGGACTTCCTCGTCGCCGACCCGCGCATGGTGCGCGATCTGCACAGCCAGGGCGTCGCCCACCTGTTGGTGCGGGTGCGCGACGGCATCGGGCTGGTAGGTCCGCTGGTGATCCCCGGGGTGACCAGCTGCCTGGGCTGCGCGGACCTGCACCGCCGGGACCGCGACGCCGCCTGGCCGGCGATCTGCGCGCAGCTGCGCGAAACCGTCGGGATCGCCGATCGGGCCACCGTGCTGGCGACGGCGGCGCTGGCGCTGGCTCAGGTGAACCGGGTGATCGCGGCCGTGCACCGACGGGAGGCGGCGGCCGATCCCGACCCACCCCAGACGCTGAACGCGACCCTGGAATTCGATGTGCACTCCGGCGCGATCGTCACGCGGCACTGGGTCAAACACCCGCTGTGCTCATGCTGAATCACGCCTACTTCCGTTGTGGCGCTTGGCCTTGCGGGCCGCGAACGACGGCCGATTGGCACCCTGACCTGCGTTTACACAATGTGACAACAAGCGTTGTCGGCTTATCTCCACATCGCGGTGGCCATCATGGATGATGGATACGTGGCAGACATCAAAAGGGGCCGCGCTGCGCGCAACGCGAAGCTGGCCAGCATTCCCGTCGGGTTCGCCGGCCGGGCAGCGATCGGATTCGGTAAGCGGCTGACCGGAAAGTCCAGGGACGAGGTCCAGGCCGAGATCCTGGAAAAGGCCGCCCACCAGCTGTTCACCGTGCTGGGCGAACTCAAGGGCGGCGCAATGAAGGTGGGCCAGGCGCTGTCGGTGCTCGAGGCCGCGGTCCCCGAGGAATTCGGCGAGCCGTACCGCGAAGCGCTGACCAAGCTGCAAAAGGACGCCCCGCCGCTGCCCGCCGCCAAGGTGCACCGGGTGCTCGATGCCCAGCTGGGCACCAAGTGGCGCGAACGGTTCAGCTCGTTCGACGACACCCCGGTGGCGTCGGCCAGCATCGGCCAGGTCCACAAGGGCGTGTGGTCCGACGGCCGCGAGGTGGCGGTCAAGATCCAGTACCCCGGCGCCGACGAGGCACTGCGGGCCGACCTCAAGACCATGCAGCGCCTGGTCGGGGTGTTCAAGCAGCTCGCGCCGGGCGCCGACGTGCAGGGCGTGGTGGACGAGCTGATCGAGCGCACCGAGATGGAACTGGACTATCGGCTGGAGGCCGAGAATCAGCGCGCCTTCGCTAAGGCGTACCAGGACCACCCACACTTCGCGGTGCCACGCATCGTGGCCAGCGCGCCGAAGGTGGTGATCCAGGAGTGGATGCAGGGCACCCCGATGGCCGAGATCATCCGGCACGGCACCGTCGAGCAGCGCGACTTGATGGGCACCCGCCTGCTCGAGCTCACCTTCGACGCGCCGCGCCGGCTGGGGATGCTGCACGGCGACGCCCACCCCGGCAACTTCATGCTGCTGCCCGACGGCCGCATGGGCGTGATCGACTTCGGCGCCGTGGCCGCGCTGCCCGACGGCCTGCCGATCGAGCTCGGTATGAGCATCCGGTTGGCCCGCGACAAGAACTACGACGAGTTGTTGCCGACGATGGAGAAAGCCGGCTTCATCCAGAAGGGCCAGCAGGTGTCGGTGCGCGACATCGACGACATGCTGCGCCAGTACGTCGAACCCGTCGAGGTCGAGGTCTTCCACTACACCCGCAAGTGGCTGCAGAAGATGTCCGCCATCGAGATCGATCGGTCGGTGTCGCAGATCCGCACGGCCCGGCAGATGGATCTGCCGCCCAAGCTGGTGATCCCGATGCGGGTGATCATGTCGGTGGCTGCGATCCTGTGTCAGCTCGACGCTCACGTGCCGATCAAGGCGCTGTCCGAAGAACTGGTGCCCGGTTTCGCCGAACCCGACAACGCGGTCATCTAGCCGCTGCGCCCTAGGCGGCGGCTCCGTCGTCTTTACGCGGGCGTCCGCGGGGCCGTTTGAAGCTCAGGACCGAGCCGCGGTCGATGATCTCGCCGCCCCACACGCCCCAGGGCTCGGCCCGTTCCAGTGCGGCCGCCAGGCACTGGCGGCGGACCGGGCAGCCGGTGCACAGCGTCTTGGCCCGCTCGAGATCGGCCGGGGTGTCGGCGAACCACAGGTCGGGATCTCCGACGTGACACGGCAGGGATTGTCTGGGGACTGTCGGTGCCGACATGTCCTACCACCTACTTCCTGATCTGGGTTGGCGTCCGTGGGGAGTGATCCGGACCAGGTCAGGAAGTTGTCTGCGGAACAACTATGGCCACGGATCCTGGTGACTTCGGGTCCGTGGCCATCTGGGGAGAAAACCGGGCTGGTGCTTAGCTTGCCTTCGGTGGGCCCCCGACTTGTACGGACGCGTCGGTCGCGGCGGCGGCGCGATGCTTACGCGCGGCCGCCGAGGCGGCGTGTGCGGCATGGGTGGTGGCAGCGTCGAACGCCGCGCGGGCCACGCCTACACCGAAAGCGTCGTTGATCATCGTGGCCACCCCCTTCCCGTAATGCCGACTTCCGTGGTGCCGAGTTGTGCGCTTCGAGGGTAAACGGTCAGCGCCGATGACCACAACCGATTTTCTGACCTGCGGGTTTACCGGTCAGCGGCCGCGGACCAGCTCCAGCACGTCGGGCCCGTACTGTTCCAGTTTGCGTGCGCCGATGCCCGGGATCGCGATCAGCGCCTCTTCGTCGTCGGGCAGCAGCTCGGCGATGGCGATCAGCGTGTTGTCGGTGAAGACGACGTAGGCGGGCACCTTCTGCTCCTTGGCGATGTCGAGCCGCCAAGCCTTGAGCCGCAGCAACAGGTCCTCGTCGATGTCGGCGGCGCAGGTCTCGCAGCGCCGCAGCATGACCGCCGCCGGGGTGGTCAGGTTGTTGTTGCAGATCCGGCAGCGGGTCGCGGTGCCGCGGGTGCGCCGAGACTTGTTGGGCGCCGCGTCGGCCCGCGCCTGGGGTGCGATGCCGTTGAGGAACCGCGACGGCTTGCGCCCCTGGCGCCCGCCCGGGCTGCGGGCCAGCGCCCAGCTGAGCGCCAAATGCGTTCTGGCCCTGGTGATTCCGACGTAGAGCAGCCGGCGTTCCTCCTCGACCGCTTCGCTTTCTGCGCCGTGCGCCAACGCGTGCGAGATGGGAAGCGTGCCGTCGGCCAACCCGACCAGGAACACCGCGTCCCACTCGAGCCCCTTGGCCGCGTGCAGCGACGCCAGCGCGACGCCTTGCACCACCGGTGCGTGCCGGGCGTCGGCGCGCATCCGGAGTTCGGCCATCAGCCCGGGCAAGTCGAGCTGCGGACGCTGGGCGACTTCGTCGTCCACCAGCTCTGCCAAGGCGGTCAGCGCTTCCCAGCGCTCGCGGGCCCGGGTGCCCACCGGTTCCTCCGCCGTCAGCCCCAGCGGTTCCAGCACCGCGCGCACCATGTCGGGCAACGGGCCCGCTGGGCCATGCTCAGAGCCGCGCTCGGCCGCCCGGTGCAGCGCCAGCAGGGCCTGCTTGATCTCCTGGCGGTTGAAGAACCCCTCGCCACCGCGAACCTGATAGGCGATGCCGGCCTCGGTCAGCGCCTCCTCGTAGATCTCCGATTGCGCGTTGACCCGGTACAGCACCGCGATCTCCGACGGCGGGGTGCCGGATTCGATGAGCCGCTTGATCGATTTGGCAACCGCGGCGGCCTCGGCCGGTTCGTCGGGATGCTCGGAGAACGACGGCGCCGGGCCCGGCGCGCGCTGGCCCACCAGGTGCAGCTTGCTGCCCGCGACGCGGCCGCGCGCCGAGGCGATCACCTGGTTGGCCAACGACACCACCTGCGGGGTGGAGCGGTAGTCGCGCTCCAGGCGCACCACGGTGGCGTCGGGGAACCGGCGGGAGAAGTCGAGCAGGAACCGCGGCGAGGCCCCGGTGAACGAGTAGATGGTCTGGTTGGCGTCGCCCACCACGGTCAGGTCGTCGCGATCGCCCAGCCACGCCGTCAGCACACGCTGCTGCAATGGCGTGACGTCCTGGTACTCGTCGACCACGAAGCAGCGGTAGCGATCCCGGAACTCCTCGGCCACGGCGGGATCATTTTCGATCGCGGCGGCGGTGTGCAGCAGCAGGTCGTCGAAATCGAGCAGGGTGACGTTGTCGCCGCGGGATTTGAGCGCTTCGTAGGCGGCGTAGACGGTGGCGACCCGCGCGGCGTCCAGCGGAATGTCGCGCGCGGCGGCGGCCACCGCGGCCGGGTATTCCTCCGGCCCGATCAGCGACGCCTTGGCCCACTCGATCTCGCCGGCCAAGTCGCGCACGTCGTCGGTGCTCGCGTTGATCCGGGCGCGGGCGGCCGCCCGGGCGACGACGGCGAATTTGCTGTCCAGCAGCTGCCAGCCGGTGTCGCCGACCACCCGCGGCCAGAAATACCGCAGCTGTCGGTGGGCGGCCGCGTGGAACGTCAGGGCCGAGACCGCGCCGACGGTGGTGTCCTCGCCCGCTGCGGCGTCGATCATCCGCAGCCTCGAGCGCATCTCCCCCGCCGCCCGCTGGGTGAACGTGACGGCCAGCACCTGGCCCGCCGCGACATGACCACTGGCGATCAACTGGGCGATGCGGTGCGTGATGGTGCGCGTCTTTCCCGTGCCGGCGCCGGCGAGCACGCAGACCGGGCCGCGGGGAGCCAGCACGGCTTCGCGCTGCTCGTCGTCCAGCCCGGCTGTCAAGGGATCGGCGACCGTCGGCATGGCGTCCATCTTGGCAGCGGTCGCCGACAAACCCGGCGCATCGCCACACCTTGATCGGCGGCCTGGCGTGTCGCCCCGGCGAGTCGCCCACTCCTGCGCATCCCGCGTCGCGGAATGCATCGTCGCCGGGCTACACCCAATCGCCCACTCCTCCGCATCCCGCGTCGCGGAATGCATCGTCGCCGGGCTACACCCAATCGCCCACTCCTCCGCATCCCGCGTCGCGGAATGCATCGTCGCCGGGCTACGTTAACCAGCTATGACTTCTGCCCCGCTCACCGTCTACACGACCTCCTGGTGTGGTTACTGCCACCGGCTCATGACGGTGCTCAAGTCCAACGGAATTCCCTACGAGGCGGTCGACATCGAGCACGACGCGGCGGCCGCTGATTTCGTCAGCTCGGTCAACGGCGGCAACAGGACGGTCCCGACGGTCAAGTTCGCCGACGGGTCGACGCTGACCAACCCGAGCGCCGCCGAGGTGAAGGCGAAGCTGGCCCAGACCGGGAGCTAGGCCCGCTCAGTCGATCGCGGCCCAGGATTCGATGATCACGCGGGCGATCGAGATCGATCCGGGCAGCAGCAGTTTCGACTCAGACGAGCTGGACCAGTCCCCCGCCGCGAGCGCGGCGCGCACCTCGTCGCGGGTGAACCAGGCCGCCTCGGCGATCTCGCCGTCGTTGAAGGAGAACTCTTCGGCCGGGTCGGCGACGGCGTGGAAACCGACCATCAGCGAGCGCGGGAACGGCCACGGCTGACTGCCCAGGTAGCGCACGTCGCGGACGGTCAGCCCGATCTCCTCGCGGATCTCGCGGGCGACGCACACCTCGAAAGACTCACCGGCCTCGACGAATCCGGCCAGCAGCGAGAACATCCGCTCCGGCCACACCGCCTGGCGGGCCAGCACCGCGCGGTCACCCCCGTCGTGGACCAGGCAGATCACCGCCGGGTCGATGCGCGGGAACTCCTCGCGACCGGTCACCGGGTTGATTCGTGCCCAACCCGCCCGGGCCGGCCGCGTCGGCGACCCGTCCTCGGGGCTGAAACGGGCCTTCTCATGCCAGTTCAGCAGCGCGACGGCCGCGGACACCAGCTGGCTGCTGGTGTCGTCGAAGATCGGGCCCAGGCTGCGCAGGTTCACCACCTCGGCGTGCGCGCCGGGATCGTCGGGGGCCTGCAGCGCGCCGCGGATGCCCCACACGTGCCGGCCGTCCTCCAGGCGCCCCAGGAACACCGCCTCCGACGGCGGCTTGTCGCCGATTTCGGCGGCCGCGCCGAGCACCACCCGGCCGTTGGCGGCCAGCACCTGGTTGCGCGAATCCACCCGCAGCAGCGCCGCCTCCGCCCAGCCGGCGGTGGCGGCCTCGACATCGGTGCGCAGCTGATCGGCGCGGTCGGCGCCGACGCGCGACAGCAACGGGACGCTGCGCAGCTGAAAGTCCGCGATCGCCATCAGTGGTCGGCGTTTCGGATGTAGAGCAGTCGGTCGTTGGCCTCAATCGCATCCACCTCGGGTGCGCCGATGCGCAGCAGGTGGCCGTCGCGCACCACTCCGAGCACGATGTCGCGCAGGTGCCGCGGCGATCCGCCGACTTCGGTCTGCTCCACTTCCCGCTCGGCGATGGCCAGCCCGGCGTCGGGGGTCAGCAGGTCCTCGATCATGTCCACGACGCTGGGCGTGGTGGTGGCCAGCCCCAGGAGCCGGCCGGCGGTGGCCGAGGAGACCACCACCGAGTCGGCGCCGGACTGCTGCAGCAGGTGCTGATTCTCGGTCTCCCGGATCGAGGCGACGATCTTGGCGTTGGGTGCCAGCTCGCGCGCCGTCAGCGTCACCAGCACCGCGGTGTCGTCGCGGCTGGTGGCGACCACGATGGATGCCGCATGCTGGGCGCCGGCCAGCCGCAGCACATCGGCTTTGGTGGCGTCGCCGTGCAGGGTGACCAGGCCCGCGCTCTCGGCGTGCTCGAGCGTGCCCCGATCGGTGTCGACGACGACGACCTCGGCCTGGGCGGTCTCGTCACCGAGGATGGCGGCGACCGCGGTCTTTCCCTTGGTGCCGTAGCCGATCACGATGGTGTGGTTGCGCACTCTGCTCCTCCAACGCTGAATCTTCCACCCTTGGCGAGACCGCTCGGAGAGCACTTCGAGCGTGGTGCCGACCAGCACGGCCAGGAACGCGATCCGCAACGCGGTGAAGATCAGGGTGTGCACCAGGCGCGCGGTTTCGGTGTACGGCGTGATGTCGCCGTAACCGGTCGTCGACAGGGAGACCGCGGAGAAGTACACGCAGTCCAGAAACGTCAGCGGTTGGTTGCGCACGTCGCGGTAACCGGTGCGGTCCAGGTAGACGATGACCGCCGCGGCCAGCAGCACCACCAGCGCGATGGCCAGGCGACGGGTGATGACGCGGATCGGGCTCGCATGGTCCTCGGGGATGCGCACCACGCCGATCAGCTGGTGACCGCGCTGAGTGGTCAGGGTTTCGTCCAGACCGCTCAGCTTTCGGGACCTACCGTTGCCCACGGCGGCCCGTCACCGGCTGCACTTCTGCGCACGAGACACGCACGGGTCTTATGTAACCACGGCCACAGCGTCCCCAATACTCGGGCGGCGCAGGTCACACGCCGACGCGGCGGGCGCCGCCGGGATCCGACAGTAGGTCGGCGACCTCGGCGTCGCTCGGCAGCTCGTCGGGAACCACCGTGGCGCCGGCGCGCACGTAATAGAAGGCGGTGCGCACCGACGATTCGGGGACGCCGGCCAGCGCCGCCCATGCCGAGCGATACACCGCGAGCTGGACGGCGGCCTGCCGCATCGCCTCCGGCCCGTGCGGCGGTTCACCGGTTTTCCAGTCGACCACGGTGGCCCCGCCATCGGGGTCGGCGAAGACCGCGTCGATGCGCCCTCGCACCAGCGTGTCACCGATCGGCATTTCGAACGGTACCTCCACGGCGACGGGAGTCCTTGCGGCCCAGGGCGATTCGGTGAACGCCCGCTGTAAGGCGGCCAGTTCCGCGCTGTCGCCGACGCCGGAATCCGCCGCGCCGGGCAGGTCACCGAGATCGAACAGGCACTCGGCGCCGTAGAACTTCTGCACCCATGCGTGAAAGGCATTGCCCAGCAACGCATGCGGTTCGGGACGCGACGGCAGCCGATGCCTCAGGCGCTGCGCCGTGCCCGCCGGGTCGCGCGCCAGGCCGACCAGGGAACTGACCGACAATTGGCCGGGCAGGGCGAGCGGCGGCGGCCGCACCAACCGGGCACGCTCGGCCAGCAGGGCATCGACATCGGCGGCCCAGCCGTCCACGTCGAGCCCGGTTTCGGTCGCACCGGCGCGCAGCGCCTGAGCCACCAGCGCCGCCCCGCGCTCGACGTCGTTGCGTCGCTCGGCTAGCGGGTCGGGTGGCCACACAGCCTCGATGACGTTGTCGCGCAGTGGGTTTTGCTCACCGTCGGCGGGTGGCGGCGCCCAGTGCTCCACCGTTCCGCACGGGTCGCCGGCCGCGGCCGAGTCGTCGATGACGGCCTTGATCTCGCACAAAAAGTCCGACGGGCCGCGCGGCTTGATGCCGGTGGCCGCCCAGTGGTGCCCGGACACCAGCAGGGTGTCCTCTGCGCGGGTGATGGCGACGTAGAGCAGCCGCCGCTCCTCGTCGATGCGCCGCTGCTCGAGCTGGCGGCGGTGCTCGGAGATCTTGTCCGACAGCTGCTTTCGGTTGGTGACGTCCGAGGTGTCCATCACCGGGATGCCCAGGGCGCCCGCGGCGGCGCGGTCGCCGCGCAACAGCGGGGGTAACTCGCCGGCATCGGTGAGCCAGGTGCTCTTCGACGCCGTGGACGGGAAGGTGCCACCGGACAGGTGGGCCACCGCCACGACTTGCCATTCCAGCCCCTTCGCCGAGTGCACGGTGAGGATTTGGACGCGGTCGCGGGCGACCGCCAATGGTGCCGGCGCCAAGCCGTTTTCGACCGACTCGGCCACGTCCAAGTAGGCCAGCAGGCCGGTCACCGACGTGGCCGCCGATCCGTCCGCGGGCCCGGTTACGGCGTCGGTGCGTTCGGCGTACGCGGCGACGACGTCGGCGAATGCGTCCAGATGCTCGCTGCCGGCCCAGCCGGCCCCGACCCCGGCCGCGGCCCGGACCTCGCAGTCGATGCCCAGCACCCGGCGCACCTCGGCGACGAGGTCCCCGAGCGGATGGCCGAGGTGAGCGCGCAGGGCGCTCAGTTCGGCGGCAAGCGCCGTGATGCGTTGATACCCCGCGGCCGAATATGCCTCGGCCGCACCGGGATCGGTGATCGCGTCGGCCAGGCACACGGTGTCCGCGTCGGGGCCGGCCGCGCTCGCGATCGACTCGGGCGAACAGGGATCGCCGGTGGGCACACCCCCGCCCAGTACACGCGCGCGCTGCCACAGCGCCGCGAGGTCACGCGCACCCAGGCGCCAGCGCGAACCCGTGAGCACCCGCATCGCCGCCGCGCCGGCCGTCGGATCGGCGACCAGCCGCAGCATGGCGACGACCTCGGCGACCTCCGGGATGGCCAGCAGACCCGCCAGTCCGACGACCTCGACCGGGATCCCGCGGGCGCGCAGCGCGTCCGCGATGGGCGCGGCATCGGCGTTGCGGCGGACCAGCACCGCGGCCGTCGGCGGGCTGACGCCCTCGTCGCGGGCCCGCCGGTAGTGCGCGTCGAGGTGCTCGGCGATCCAGTCCCGCTCGGCCGTCACGTCGGGCAGCAACGCACAGCGGACCGTGCCGGGTGGGGCATCCGGGCGCGGGCGCAGCGCGTGCACGGCCACCGAGCGCCGCCGCGCCTCCGCCGACACCGCGTTGGCCACCCGCAGGGCCCGCGGCGGATTGCGCCAGCTGGTCCGCAACTCGCACATGGGCGCGGGGGTGCCGTCGGATCGGGGGAAGTCGGTGGTGAACCGGGGCAGGTTGGTCGCCGACGCGCCGCGCCAGCCGTAGATCGACTGGATGGGGTCACCGACGGCCGTGAGCGCCAGGCCGTCGTCGACCCCACCCCCGAACAGCGTTGAGAGCGCGATGCGTTGGGCGTGGCCGGTGTCCTGGTATTCGTCGAGCAGTACCACCCGGTAGCGGCTGCGCAGGTCCTCGCCCACTTGCGGGAAGGTCGCCGCCAGCCTGGCCGCCGACGCCATCTGCATCCCGAAATCCATCACCTTCGCGGCGCGCATGCGTTCGTCGAGGGCGTCGAGCAGGGGCACCAGTTCGGCGCGCTCGGTCTGGGTGGCCAGCAGCCGCAGCAGCCATTGGCTGGGGCCGCGGTCGCGTTGGTAGGGGCCGGCGGGCAGGGAGTGGATCAGCCGCTCCAGCTCCAGGTGGGTGTCGCGCAGCTGGCCGGTGTCCACCAGGTGCTCGGCCAGCTGCCCCCACAGCCGCAGCACCATCGAGGTGACCGCCGCCGGGGTCTTGTCGGTCCGCAGCTGCCCGGGATAGGCGTTCACCACGTCGATAGCCAGTTGCCACAACTCGGTTTCGCTGAGCAGCCGGGTGTCGGGCTCGACGGGCAGCAGCAGCCCGTAGTCGCGCAGCAGCGAGCCCGCGAAGGCGTGGTAGGTGCTGACCGTCGGCGCGCCCTCGGTGTCGACGGGTGCGTCGGCGGCGCCAGGCGGGCCCAGCCCGACGCCGGCCAGCCGGGCCAGTCGGGACCGGACCCGGCGCAGCAGCTGGCCGGCGGCCTTGCGGGTGAAGGTCAATCCCAGCACCTGACCGGGATCGGCGTAGCCGTTGGCGATCAGCCACACCACCCGCGCGGCCATGGTTTCGGTCTTGCCGGCGCCCGCCCCGGCGATGACCACCAGCGGCCCCGGCGGCGCGGCGATGACGGCGGCCTGCTCGTCGGTCGGCGGGAAAAGCCCGAGCGCCTTGGCCAATTCGGCCGGGGAATAGCGCGGCGGCGTCATCGCTGTGATCCGTCGGCGTGGGCCGGGCAGTTCGCCCGGATGGGGCAATGGCTGCAGCCGTCGTTGCGCCGCGCGATGAATTGCGGGCCGGACGTCGCGTCGGCCGCCCGGGCGATGACCTCGCGCCATTCGTCGCCGCCGGCCGCGGTCAGCGGATCCTGTTCGCGTTCGGCCACTCCCGATGCCCCGGTCTTGCCGAGGTAGACCAGCCGGGCACCGCCGGGTTCGACGTTCTCGGTGCCATTGCCGACCAATCCGTCGGCCACCGCCAGCTGATACATGGCCAGCTGGGCGTGCTGTTGCGCGTCGTCCTTGCTGACCGGCGTCTTGCCGGTTTTGATGTCGACGATGACCAGCCGGCCGGCGGCATCCCGTTCCAGCCGGTCGACCCGCCCGCGCAGCCGGACCTCGCCGCCGCCCTTGGTGGCCACGGTTCCGTCGATCTCGACCTCGACGCCGACCTCGGTCAGTGCGCCCCGGGTCTGCGACCGCCACTCGATGAACGCCTCCAGCATGGCCCGGTGGCGAGCCAGCTCGTTGGCCGAATGCCATTGCGCCGCAAAGGGTAGGTGTCCCCAGGCGCGGTCCAGCTCGGCCAGCAATTCCGATTCGCTCTTGTGCGGTTGGGCGATCAGGGCGTGCACCACCGATCCGATCGCCGAGCGCACATCGCGCGGGTTGGATCCGCCGTGCCGCTCGGCGAGCCAGCGCAGCGGGCAGTCGTTGAGGGTCTGCATGGTCGAGGGCGTCAACGTCACCACATCGCCGCTGCCCCGCAACGGTTCGCTGGTGCTGACCGGGGTCAGGCCGTGCCATCCGGCCGGGTCGGCGCCGGGCACGCCGGCTCGGGCCAGCCGGGCCAATTGTGTTGCCGCGCAGTCCCGGACGGCCTCGTCGACCGCCCCGTCGGGGGCGCACACCACGCCGCGCAGCCGCCCGACCAGCGCAGCCGCGGACAACACCCGCGGAGCCGAGACCGGTTGTAGCTCAGCGTTATCCGGTTCTCCGTCGGCCCACCGCGCGATTTCGGCGAAGAAGGTCGACGGCAGCGCGGCCTCGTGGCCGGCCCCGCCGGTGTCGCTGTCGACGGCCGTCACCAGCAACCGCCGGCGGGCCCGGCCCATCGCCGCGACCAGCAGCCTGCGCTCCTCGGCCAGCAGCGGTGCCCGCACCGACGCGTCCGCGCCGACCCCGTCCAGCACGTCCAGCAACCGCTGGGTATTCAGCACACCGCCACGCGGAACGGTATTGGGCCACAACCCTTCCTGCAGACCGGCGATCACCACGAAATCCCATTCGTGCCCCAGCGCGGCGTGCGCGCTGAGCACCTGGACCTGTTCGGCCGCGGCGAACGGCTCGGGAACGGCGCCCGGCAACGCCAGCGCGGCGATGTGCTCGACCAGACCGCGCAGCGATGCGCCCGAGGTGCGCGACACGTAGTCGTCGGTGACGTCGAACAGCGCGGTCACCGACTCGAGGTCCCGGGTGGCCTGGGCCGCGGCAGGCCCGCCGCGCTCGCTGACCGACAGCCAGCGGCGCTGCAGCCCGGACCGGTGCCAGGCGGCCCACAAGGTGTGGCGCGGGTCTTCACCGGCGCGGTGCGAGCGCGCGGCCGCGTCGAGCACCCCGCGGACCTTGCGCAGCGGGCCGAACTGCGGCCCCGGCGGCACGGCGCCGGCGGACAGCGCCTCGACCACCAGCTCGGCGAAGTCGCCCGCGGGGCGATCGGGGTTGGCGCGCTGCATCGTTCGGCGCAGCTGGCGCAGCGACACCGGATCGACCCGACCGATGGGGCCGGTCAGCAGCGCCAGCGCCTGCTGCCCGTCCAGCCCGTCGGCGGTGGCCAGCAGCACGGTGAGCAGGGCCCGCGCGGCCGGTTCCTCGGCCAACGGGCCGGGGATGGCGGGCGCGGCCACCGGCACCCCGGCGGCAGCCAAGGCGCGCGGCAGGCGCGCACCCGCCCGCGGCACCGACCGCACGATGACCGCCATCTGTGACCAGGGCACACCGTCGACCAGGTGTGCGCGCCGCAGCGCGTCGGCGATGGTCGCCGCCTCGGCGTGCGCCGACGCGGCCAGCCGCACCGTCACCGAGCCCTCCCCCGCCCCGGCGCCGTCGATCCGCCGGCCGCCGCCGGGTAGCCGGGCGGCGATACCGCTGACCGCGCGCGCTACGGCGGGCGTACAGCGATGCGACGTGGTCAGCATCACCGAGGGCGCGTCGCCGCCCAGCAGCCCGGCGGGTTCACCGCCCCGGAAGCCGAACACCGCCTGGTTGGGATCGCCGGCGATCAGCGCGAGCTCGGCGCCAGCGGCGAGCACCCGAACCAGCCGGGCGGCCTGCGGGTCCAGCTGTTGGGCGTCGTCGACCAACAAGACGCGGATCCGGCCGCGTTCGGCGGACAACAGCTCGGGGTCGACGGCGAACGCCTCCAGCGCGGCGCCCACCAGCTCCGCGGCGCCCAACGCGGGCGTGGTCGCCTCCGGCGCGGCCGTGCCCACCGCCGCGCGCAGCAGCATCACCTGCTCGTACTGGCGGGCGAATTGTCCGGCGGCGGTCCATTCCGGCCGCCGGCAGCGACGGCCCAACCGCTCCAATTCCTGGGGGTCCACGCCGCGTTCAGCGCAGCGCGCCAACAGGTTTCGCAGCTCGGCGGCGAATCCCGCGGTACTCAGCGCCGGGCGCAGCGGGGCCGGCCAGGCCGTCGCCGCGCGTGGCCCGTCTTCGAGGTCGCCGGCCAGCAACTCCCGGATGATGGCGTCCTGTTCGGCGCTGGTGACCAGCCGCGGCGGCGCCTCACCGGCCCGCTCGGCCGCGCGTCGCAGGACCGCGTACGCGTACCCGTGCACGGTCCGCACCAACGGCTCGCTGACCGCGGCCCGGCCGGGGCCGGCGGGTCGCGCGCGCAGCAACGCCGTCGTCAGCGCGCTGCGCTCGGCCATCCCGATCCGGCCGGAACCGGTAAGCAGCAGAACCGATTCCGGGTTGACCCCGGCGTCGATCTGGGCGACCGCCGCGTCGATCAGCAGACTGCTCTTGCCGGTGCCGGGCCCGCCGAGAATACGCAGCTGACCGCGCGCACCCGGGTCCAAGACGGTGTGCGCTTCGGGCTCCCACGTGTAGGCCATGACGGCATGACATCACGAGGGTCCGACAGATCTAGCGCGCGACGAACGCGGACTGCAGCAGCCGGTGGTCGAACCCGCCCACCGTCTCCCCGGTGACCGCGTACTGGTAGACCGCGACACGGAAGATCTGGCTCAGCGCGGTCGAGATGAACGAGATGACCACGGCGACCGCGAACGTGGCGGCCAGCACCACCAGACCCAGCGGCGCCAGACGCGCCGCGATCAGCGCGATGCCGCCGACCACGCCGCCCACCACGACCACCAGGGTCACCAGAAACGTGACCACCCCGATGGTGGCCGCCCCGGCGGCGCTCTCACCCCAGCGCGACTTGATGGTGTCCACCGAGCGGCGCAGTGACCGAAACGGCCCGGTGCCCTCGAGCGCGATCGCCGGGATGACGAAAAACGTTGCGACGGCCCACGCCGCGCCGACCAGGTCCGCGGCGAGCTTGCCCAGGGTCGGTAGGCGCTCCTCGAGCGCCTTGAGGATCAGCCCGACCGTGGTCGCCACCACCGTCCAACCCAGGATCGGACCGATCCGGCGCGCCGCGGCGGCGATGCCCTCGCCGACCCTGGTGTCCTCGCCGCGCATGGAGCGCACCGCGCAGGCGGCGAGCGCGACGTTGAAGAAGATCGCGATGAAGGTCGACACGTATGCCGTTGCCACGCCCGCGATGTAGTAGGCGGGGTCCTGGTTGTCCACGTGATGGCCGCCGAACACGCCGCGCAGCAACAGCGTCGGCGCCCAGATGGCGATCGTGGCGAGGACGGCGAACAGGGTGGACAGGATCGGGAAGAAGACGAGCGACCGGTCTTTTTTCAGGACCTGCCAGCTCTGCTGCGAAAGCGCCCAACCGCGCCTGATTCTGCCCATGACTGCTCCCGTTGGGTCGTCGAGGTGACCGAGCGGTCAGCGTACCCGGCCACGCCGCCGCCGACTCTTACCCTGGAGGCCGCAGCAGCCGGACAACGAGAGGAGGGGTGCAAGACCATGAACGACGACGAACGCGGCTTTCCCATCGACGAGGCGCCGGAAGGCGACGCGGTGGAACAACGGCGGCCTGTCGATTTTGACGACGAGACCGGTCTGGACATCGATTACGTGGCCGCCGCCGCGGACCGGGAAGCCAACGAGGCCGACGTGATCGAGCAGGCCTACATCGTCTCCACCGACGACGATCGGGAGGATGACGACCGTTAGGGGCCGCCCGCAACCCGCGACCGCGGTGGCTGGCACCATCGACTGGTGACCGCGAAGTTGCATGTACACCGCTACGGCCCGCCGGGTCCGGTGCGGATCCTCGCATTGCACGGGCTGACCGGCCACGGCCAGCGCTGGGAGCATTTAGCCGGCTTGCTGCCCGGGATCGGTATCGCCGCACCGGATCTGGTGGGTCACGGCAGGTCCTCATGGGCAGCGCCGTGGACCATCGACGCCAACGTCGCGGCGTTGGCCGCGCTGCTCGACGAACAGCCCGGCACACCGGTGGTGATCGTCGGCCACTCGTTCGGCGGCGGGCTGGCGATGCAGCTGGCCGCCGTCCGCCCGGATCGGGTGGCGGGGCTGCTGCTGCTCGACCCGGCGGTCGGGCTGGACGGCGAGTGGATGCGCGAGATCGCCGAGGCGATGCTGTCCTCGCCCGACTACCCCGACGCCGAGGAAGCGCGCCTGGAAAAGGTGCACGGTTCGTGGTCGGATGTCGAACCCGCCCTGCTGGACGCCGAGATCGACGAGCATCTGATCGCGCTGCCGGGCGGCCGCTACGGCTGGCGGGTGAGCCTGCCGGCGATGATGTCGTACTGGAGCGAGCTGGCCCGCGAGACCGTGCTGCCGCCCGCGAAGACCCCGACCATTTTGGTGCGGGCCAAGCGCACCACGCCGCCCTATGTCACCGACCAACTGATCGACGCCCTGGCGGAGCGGTTGGGAGCGGATTTCCGGCTGCTGGATTTCGACTGCAACCACATGGTGCCCTACGCCAAGCCCGACGAGGTCGCCGCGTTGACCCGCGAGCTGTTGGAAGCCGACTGACCGTGGCGCCGGTGACCGACGAGCAGGTCGAGCGGGTGCGTGAGCTGGTCGCCGCGATCCCAGCCGGGCGGGTCGCCACCTACGGCGACATCGCCACTGTCGCAGGGCTTTCCAGCCCGCGCATCGTCGGCTGGATCATGCGGACCGATTCCTCGGATCTGCCCTGGCACCGGGTGATCACCGCGTCCGGTCGACCGGCGCGACACCTGACGACCCGCCAGCTGGAGCTGTTGCGCGCCGAAGGCGTGCTGGCGACCGACGGCAAGATCGCGCTGCGCGAGGTTCGTTACGAGTTTGCCGACGGGCGCTAGAGCACCAGCCGGACCAGCGCGGCGGTGCGGGCCAGGCCGGGGAACGCCTCGGCGGTGGAACGCGGATGCAGCGCGTGGACCGCGAGGCGAAACATCAACGCCCGCAACAACATCTGCGGCCATTCGGGCAGGGCGTTCCAGCGCTCGATGAGCCCGTCGTCGGCCTCTCCCCAGGACAGCGCGTCGATGACGACCACACCGGCCGCCCACGACGCGGGCCGCCAGTACGGGGTGATGTCGGTGATTCCCGGCGCCGCGGTACCGACGAAAAGCACTGTGCCGTAAAGGTCTCCGTGGACCAGCTGGTTGGGGCTCTTGGTCGGCTTGCGCAGGGTGCCCAGCTGCTGGAGCAGCTCCACCGACCGCTCGGCGTCCGCCGTCGCGGGGGCGGAGCGCGCACCCGGGGGCACCGAGGCCAGCGGCCGTTCCTCCCACGCCGCGCGGTCGGCGGCGATGAAGATGTCGACGTCACCCCACGGCGCCGTGGGCCCCTGGGTCAGAAAGCGGGGCCGATCCAGTTTGCCCGTCGCCTCGTGCAGGCGCACCGCGGCCGAGACGACTTCGTCATGGCGGGGCTCGGGCGTCCCGGCCACGAAGGTGTCCGCCCGCCACCCGGATACGACGTAGCGCCCGTCGGTGGACCGCACCGGCCGGGCCAGGCGAACGCCGTCGACGAACAGCGTCTCGCGAACCCGGGCGGACCACGCCGCGCGGGCGTTGTCGGCCACCAGCGACAAGACGACTTCGCCGCACCGCCAGCCGCCCTCCCAGCTGGCGCCCAGATTGACGGGTTTAACTCCGGCCAAACCAAACGCCGACAGCACATGATCCGGCGGTGGCTCGACTGTCACACCGGTACTCTAAACGAGTCCAACAAGCGGTGATCGCTAGCACAGCGGCGGGTCGCCGCAGTCCAAAGGCGTACGGGTCAGTACATGACCATGTCGGGTTGCATCTGCTGCGCCCACGCCACGATCCCGCCCTGCAAATGCACCGCGTCGGCGAAGCCGGCCTGGCGCACCACCGCCAGCGCCTGGGCCGACCGCACCCCCGTTTTGCAGTACAACACCGGCAGGCGGTCCTGCGGCAGCTTTGCCAGGCCCTCGCCGGAATTGATCGAGGACTGCGGGATCAACTGGGCTCCGTCGATGTGCACGATGTCGAACTCCACCGGCTCACGCACGTCGATCAGCGCCAGCTTCTTGCCCGAATCCAGCCAGTCACGCAGCTCGCGCGGCGTGATGGTCGACGCGGCGTCCTGCGCCGAGGGCTCGGGCGCCACGCCGCACAGTTGCTCGTAGTCGACGAGCCCGGTGATCTTCGGCCGCGACGAATCCGACGGGTCCCGGCGGATCGCGATGGTGCGGTAGGTCATCTCCAACGCGTCGTAGATCATCAACCGGCCCAGCAACGACTCGCCGATCCCGGTAATGAGTTTGATCACTTCGGTGCTCATCACCGAGGCGATGGAGGCGCAGACGATGCCCAGCACGCCGCCCTCGGCACAGGACGGCACGGAGCCGGCCGGCGGAGGCTCGGGGTACAGGTCGCGATAGTTGAGCCCGCGTCCGTTGGGGGCGTCCTCCCAGCACACCGAGACCTGGCCCTCGAAGCGGTAGATCGATCCCCACACGTAGGGCTTTTTCGCCAGCACCGCCGCGTCGTTGGCCAGATACCGGGTGGCGAAGTTGTCGGTGCCGTCCACGACCAGGTCATAGCGGCCGAACAACTCCACGGCGTTGGTGGAATCCAGCCGGAACTCGTGCAGCCGCACGTCCACCAACGGGTTGATCGCGGCGATGGAGTCGCGCGCCGACCGCGCCTTGGACCGTCCGACGTCGGCCACCCCGTGGATGATCTGGCGCTGCAGGTTCGACTCGTCGACCACGTCGAAATCGACGATGCCGATCGTGCCCACGCCCGCGGCCGCCAGGTAGAGCAGCGTCGGCGCGCCGAGGCCACCGGCCCCGATCACCAGCACCCGGGCGTTCTTGAGGCGCTTCTGCCCGTCGAGCCCCAGGTCCGGAATGATCAGGTGCCGGCTGTAGCGGGCCACCTCGTCGCCGCTGAGGTGGTCTGCGGGCGCCACCAGCGGCGGCAGCGACGTCGACACTTGCGAAACATCTCCTCGATCGGATTCTCCCCACCATCTCAGCAGGCCGACGGACCGGCGGCAATCAGGCGACGCGCGGGCCGGGTTGGCTCAGCTCACGAACCGGCCGATCGCGACGAAGGCCGCGAGCAGCAGGAGAATCACATTGATCGGCAAAGGTTGCCGCTCGTTACGGGTCAGGTGGACGCGCAGTGCCCCGATCTGGACGATGACCAGGCCGACCGCAGCGATCGGGGTCAGGATGCGGGCGATGCCGGTCGCCTCGGGCAGGATCACACCGAGCGCCCCGAGGATCTCGACCGCGCCAACGGCTTTCACGGCCGCGTCCGAGTTGTCCTTCATCCAGTCGAGCCGGCCCGTTGCCACGAGTTGCTCGCGCGGTCGAATGATCTTGAGCCCGCCCGCGGCGAGATAGACGAATGCGAGCAGGCCCTGCGCCGTCCACAGTGCGATGTTCACGACAGTCCCCAATCCTTACCATTTGTGTGTAACCACATCGTGTGTCAGCGATGGGGCACCCACAAAAGGCACACCGATGTATGCATCCAGGAAGCAGGCTTCGCTATGACGCACATCACAAAGACGACGCGGATACCCGAGGGCGGTGCGGTCCGGGAGGTGCTCGATCGCATCGGCGACAAGTGGAGTCTGCTGGTGATCGGCACGCTGCGCGGCGGACCGATGCGGTTCGGCGGGTTGGCGGAGGCCGTGGCGGGCATTTCGCAGCGGATGCTCACCGTGACGCTCAAACACCTGGTCGAAGATGGCCTGGTCGAGCGCACGGCCTACGCCGAAGTGCCGCCGCGAGTGGAATACGAGTTGACCGAGCTCGGGCGAACGCTGCTACCGCTGGTGATCTCCCTCGCCGAGTGGGCGATGGCGCACCGCGACGAGATCAATGCCAACCGCAGCGGTAGCAAGCGGCGGTCGGTCAGGCGATCGGGTACGGCCAGGGATTGAACCGGCAGGTCTTGCCGTCGGCCTTGACGACGTCGGGGTCGAACTGCGCGGCGTCGTTGTTCGACGTGGAGAACGTCTGCTGCATCATCACCGGCGCCAGGGCGTTCTGCTGCTCGCAGGGCTCGTGGTGCAGGTACCCGATGGCGTGGCCGACCTCGTGGTTGATCACGTACTGCCGGTAGGAGCCGATGTCACCTTCGAACGGCACGGCTCCCCGTACCCAGCGCGCTTCGTTGATGAACACCCGCGCCTCCCGGTTGGCACCGAATACCGGGTTGTAGCAAGAGGTTTCGAGCCGGAATTCGTAGCCGCACCCTTCGCGCACCGTCACCGGGGAGACCAGCGAGATCCGAAAGTCGGGTTTGGCCCCACTGGTTCCGTCGATCCGGATGAACGCGAACTGCGGGTTGTGCGTCCAGCCCTTCGGATTGGCCAGCGTCTGGTCGACCATCTGGGCGAAGGCGTCGTCGCCGCCGAACATCGTCGGGTCGATGCCGTTCTCCACTTCGACGGTGTACCTGAACACCTTGGCGGTGCCCTGCCCGATCTGTGGCGTGGTGCCCGGCACGACGTGCCAGGTCTTGTCGCCCGCTTCAGTGAACGGGCCGCCGTCCGGCAGGGTCCCGGCCGGCAGGTTGGCGTCGAATGCGGCCAGCCCGCGCGGCGGGGCGTCGATGATCGTGGTGCCCACCGCGCCGATGGCCGGCGGGCTCTGGATGGGTTTGTTGGCCGTCGGCATGGGGGCGCCGGTGCCGGTCACCGTCTGGTACATCACCACCGCGGTGAGCACCACCAGGACGGGCAGGGCGTACGCGCGCCACCCGTAGGTGGAGACGAAGCGGCCCAGCCAGGTCTGCTTGCGCCATTGTCGCGGCCGTTCACGGTCGGCCCGGGGTCGTCCGGCTTCCCGCGCGATCGGGTCGCGCAGCGCCCGCAGCGGCTCGCGCCACTCGTCGCGTAGCACCGGCACGCGACCGGTGCCGCGTGGGGGCCGCGGGGACGTCATTTCCCCAGGATTACACAGGCAGGCACCGCCGCCGCCGGTGGCGCGCCCGAATCCACCGTCCGACACCGCTTCTGCCAGCGGCGACGACGGCGATGACGGTCGCATCGACCGGTCGGGTAGTAAGGTCTTTGCCACGGGCTGCGAGCGGTTGGCCCCCATTTTCCGAGAGGGCCGGCCGCCGATAATCAGATGAGGACTCGATGAGCGAACTCGCCAAAGTGCCGGCGCGGCGCGCCGTCAGATCGGCTGACCGCGGTCGGCCGGACGGGGCCGCGGTTTCCAACCGGCGAGGCAACCGGTTGCCCCGCGACGAGCGGCGCGGCCAATTGCTCATCGTGGCCAGCGACGTGTTCGTCGACCGCGGCTACCACGCGGCCGGCATGGACGAGATCGCCGACCGCGCCGGAGTTAGCAAACCCGTTCTGTATCAACACTTCTCGAGTAAGCTCGAGCTGTACCTCGCCGTGCTTGCGCGGCACGTGGAGAACCTGGTCTCGGGTGTTCAGCAGGCGCTGAGCACCACCACCGACAACCGGCGCCGGTTGCACTCCGCGGTGCAGGCGTTCTTCGATTTCATCGAGCACGACAGCCAGGGTTACCGGCTGATCTTCGAGAACGACTACGTCACCGAACCCGAAGTGGCCGCCCAGGTGCGCGTCGCCACCGAATCCTGCATCGACGCGGTGTTCGCGTTGATCAGCGAGGATTCGGGGCTGGACCCGCACCGGGCCCGGATGATCGCGGTCGGTCTGGTCGGAATCAGCGTCGACTGCGCCAGGTACTGGCTGGATTCCGACCGCCCGATCTCCAAGGCGGACGCGGTCGACGGCACCGTGCAGTTCGCCTGGGGCGGGCTGTCACACGTGCCGCTTACCCGCTCCTAGCGCGCCTTGCCGGCGTGTTTGCCGGTTTCGGCGCTGATCCCGAAGCCCACCCGGCGCGCGTCGGCGGCGCCGATCTCCACGTAGGCGATCTTGGCGGTGTGAATCAGGAAGCGGCGGCCCCGCTCGTCGCTCAGCCGCAGCAGGCCCGACGGATCGCTCAGTGCGGCGCTGACCAGATCTTCGACCTCGGCGGGCGTCTGGGCGCTGGCAAGGACCAGCTCGCGCGGACTATCCGTGATACCGATCTTGACCTCCACGGTCACCCCTTCCATGGGTCTTGCAGTCATTCCGCAGCTCTTGAAGTCCCGGCCCTGTCAGCAGCAGGCTAGTGGACGCGGCCGACCCCCACCTCGTCGCATCCCCACACTTCGCGGTCAGCGAAACCGGTCGCGGCCCGATAACGATTCGCTCTCAGGTTGTCTCACCCACCCGCGCGATACCCGATCCGTGTTTTCCCATGGCTAACTTCGGCACCATGGGTACCACGTTGCCGCACCTTGACGACAGGATCCGGGCATACCCCGACGACGACGACGTTGACGACGCCTGCGATACCGATCCCTACCTGAACGCCGACTACAACTGGACGGGCTGGCCCGCCGACTCGCGCTGGCGCCCCGCCACCGCGATCGTCGGCGCGGTGGTGGCCCTGGGCGCCATCGCCACCGCCGTCATCATCAACAGCGGCGACAGCGCGTCCACCAAGGCCACGCTGGGCGCCCCGGCTCCCCACCCGGTGACCTCGGCACCCGCGACCACCAAGGCGTCCGTGCCGCCCAGTTCGTCCCCGGGCCCCGCGCAGTTACCGGCCGAAACCTTCACGACGGTCACCACGCCCAGCGCCGCGCCCACCGCGCCGCCGGGGGCGGCCGCGCCCACCGTCGCGCCGCCGCTCGCCGCGGCACCGCCGACGGCCGCGGTCGATCCGCGCACCGTCGTCTACAGCGTGAACGGAACCAAGCAGCTGCTGGACCTGGTGAACATCGTCTACACCGACGCGCGCGGCGTGCCGCAGACCGAGTTCAACGTGTCGCTGCCCTGGTCGAAGGTGGTGGTGCTGAACCCGGGTGTGGAAACCGAATCCGTGGTGGCGACCAGCTTCTACGGTCGGCTCAGCTGCTCGATCTTCAACGCCGCCGGTCAGCGGGTGATCGCCTCGGCCAACACCTCGAACATGGCGACCTGCGCGCGCTGAGTTAGCTGAGTTTGATGGCCTCAGCTCAGGCCGAGTTCGTGCATGCGCCGGTCGTGCGTCTGCTGCATCCGGTCGAAGAAGGCGTTGAGCTGGCCCAGCCCGCCGGCGCCGGCCATCACCAGGTCCACCAGCTCGTCGTGGTCGGCCAGCAGGTACTGGGCCTGGGTGATCGCTTCGCCGAACAGGCGGCGTGACCACAGCGCCAGCCGGCTGCGCTGCTTGCCGCTGGACGTCACGGCGGCGCGCACCTCGGCGACGACGAACTGCGAGTGCCCCGTTTCCGACAGCGCCGCGCGCACCACGTCGGCAACCTCGTCGGGCAGCCGGTCGGCGATCTCCAGGTACAGATCGGCCGCCAGGGCGTCGCCGACATACGTTTTCACCAAGGCCTCCAGCCACGTGCTGGGCATGGTCAGCCGGTGGTAGTTCTCCAGCGCAGAGACGTATTTCGACATCGCCGACACCACGTCGACGCCGCGGCTTTCCAGCGCGTCGCGCAGCTGCTCGTAGTGCTGCATCTCGGCGGCGGCCATGCTCGCCATCGATATCCGTCCGCGCAGGTCAGGGGCCATCCGCGCCTCGTCGGTGAGCCGGTAAAACGCGGCGATCTCGCCGTAGGCCAGGACCGCGAACAGCTCGTTGACACCCGGGTGATCGGCCGACAACCGCGGGGCGGGTGAATCGTCGATTCGGTCGTCGGCCAGATCGGTTTCGGAGGGCTCGCAGGAGGGCCGGGTCATGGCAACACTGTAGTCGGCTGACTTAGCGCGAAATGGGAGCCAGCTGTCGACCAGCTATCATGTAGGTAGATGGCGGCTGTATTCATGCCAGATTTTGTTTTTCAAGCCGCTATCGGCGAAATGTGCGTGCACAGCTGGCCCGCCCTAACTGGGCCCTCCCAGACTGAGCCAGGGCCGGCGACTCGGCGACGTATTCGGAGTCGGAACTCGTGCGCGCGTGACCGCGACAGAGAAATACCGACACAACCCGATACGTCACCGAAAGGCTACTTACCCACGCATGACTGCACCCACCAGCACAACTGAACCGACCCCCCAACCGACATTTGCGCAACTCGGCGTCCGCGACGAAATCGTGCGCGCCCTCGCCGAAAAAGGGATCGAAAGCCCTTTCGCCATCCAAGAACTGACCCTGCCCATGGCGCTCGCCGGCGACGATCTGATCGGCCAGGCCCGCACCGGCATGGGCAAGACCTTCGCCTTCGGCGTGCCGCTGCTGCAGCGCATCACCGCCGGCACCGCCGCCCGCCCGCTCAACGGCACCCCGCGGGCGCTGATCGTGGTGCCCACCCGGGAGCTGTGCCTGCAGGTCACCGATGACCTGACACTGGCGGCCAAGCACCTGACCGCCGATGAGGGCCGACCGCTGTCGGTGGTGCCGATCTACGGCGGTCGCCCCTACGAACCGCAGATCGAGGCGCTGCGCGCCGGCGCCGACGTCGTGGTGGGCACCCCGGGCCGGCTGCTCGACCTGAGCCAACAGAACCACCTGCAACTGGGCGGGCTGTCGGTGCTGGTGCTCGACGAGGCCGACGAGATGCTCGACCTCGGCTTTTTGCCCGACATCGAGCGGATCCTGCGCCAGATCCCGACCGACCGGCAGTCGATGCTGTTCTCGGCGACCATGCCGGACCCGATCATCACGCTGGCCCGCACCTTCATGAACCAACCCACCCACATCCGGGCCGAAGCGCCGCACTCGGCGGCCACCCACGACACCACCGTCCAGTACGTCTACCGGGCGCACGCCCTGGACAAGGTCGAACTGGTCAGCCGCGTGCTGCAGGCCGAGGGCCGCGGCGCGACGATGATCTTCACCCGCACCAAGCGCACCGCGCAAAAGGTGGCCGACGAGCTGGCCGAGCGCGGTTTCGCGGTGGGCGCGGTGCACGGCGATCTGGGGCAGGTCGCCCGCGAGAAGGCGCTGAAGGCCTTCCGGTCCGGGGAGATCGACGTGCTGGTCGCCACCGACGTCGCCGCCCGCGGTATCGACATCGATGACATCACCCACGTCATCAACTACCAGATCCCCGAGGACGAGCAGGCCTACGTGCACCGCATCGGCCGCACCGGCCGCGCCGGCAAGACCGGTATCGCGGTCACCCTGGTGGACTGGGACGAGCTGCCCCGCTGGGCGCTGATCGACAAGGCGCTGGGGCTGGATTCCCCCGAGCCCGCCGAGACCTACTCCAACTCTCCGCATCTGCGCGCCGAGCTGAACATCCCCGCCGAGGCCGCCGGCAGAGTGGGCGCCGCCCGCAAGCCGCAGGGCCAGCGCCGCAGCGGCGACCGCGACGGCACGAAGCCGGAGCAGAATTCGGAAAGGCCCGCGCGCCGCTCCGGCACCCGGCGGCGCACCCGCGGCGGCCAGCCCGTCGCCGCGCACCCGTCGGGCAATGGGGCGGCCAGCAGCAACGGCGACTCCGCCGCGGAAACGCCGGCCGGCTCGCCCCCGGGCAACGCCGGCTCCACCCGGCGCCGCCGCCGGCGTCGCAAGCCCGCCGAAGGCCAAGCCGCCACCGCGGCCGCCGCCCCGCAGAGCAACTAACAACACCCGCACCGCCGCATGGTCAGACCCGAGCGTCGCACCAAGGGCGACCTGCTCGCCGCCGCGGCCATCGCGGTCGCGGTCGCCGCGGTCGCGGCATTGATCTGGTGGACCAGCGACGCCCGGGCCACCACCAGCCGACCCGCGGCCGTCCCCGCACCCAACCCGACCCCGGCCAAGCAGGTGCCGGCCGGCCTCAAGCAGCTGTGGAGCGCCGCGAGTCCGGCCACCACGGCCCCGGTGGTCGCGGGCGGGGAGGTCGTCACGGGTGCGGGCCGCCGGATCGACGGGCGCGATCCCGACAACGGCCAGTCCCGCTGGAGCTACGCGCGCGACATCGACCTGTGTGGGGTCACCTGGTTGTACCGCTACGCCGTCGGGGTCTACCGCGACGAGCGCGGCTGCGGGCAGGTCAGCACCCTGGACGGCTCCACCGGTCGCCGGGGGCCGGCCCGCAGCGGTTACGCCGATCCGCGGGTGCGGTTGTCCTCCGACGGCATGACGGTGTTGTCGGCCGGTGACACCCGGCTGGAACTGTGGCGCTCGGACATGGTCCGGATGCTGGTGTACGGCGAGACCGACGCGCGGGTGAAGCCGTCGACGCGCGGACTGCACTCCGGTTGCCGGCTGATCTCGGCCGCGGCCAGCTCGCAGGCGGTCTCGACGCTGGAGAGCTGCGCGAACCAGGCCGACCTGCGGTTGGTGCTGCTGCGCCCGGGCAAGGACGACGACGAACCACAGCAACACCTGGTCGCCGAGCCGGGCATCGCGCCGGATTCGGGCGCCCGGGTGCTGGCCGTCGCGGAGAACACCACCGCGGTGTACCTGCCGGCGCCGCAGCCCCGGGTCGACGTGATCGACGAAACCGGCGCCACCGTGTCGAGCACCCCGCTGCCCAAGCCGCCGTCGCGCACGTCGGCCGTCTCCCACCCCGGCAGCCTGATCACCTGGTGGACCGGCGATTCGCTGATGGTCTTCGACGCGAACACCGTGGCGCTGCGCTACACCATCGCCGCGGGCGACAAGACGGCGCCGTTGGGGCCCGGCGTGATGATGGCGGGCCGGCTACTGGTGCCGGTCACCGGCGCGATCGGCGTCTACGACCCGCTCAGCGGCGCCAACGAACGCTACATTCCGGTCGACCGCTCGACCAGCGCCCCGCCGGACGGCAAACCGGTGTTCCCGGCCGTGATCGGGTCCCGGGTTCTCGAGCAGCGCGGCGGCACGCTGGTCGCGCTGGGCTGACCGCGGCCGCGGCTCTTGCCGTCGAGTGTGAATCGTCGGCCTTCGGTGTGAATCCGCGGCGGCGACACGCCGATCAGGCCCGCCGCCAATGCACACTCAACGCCGTCAGCTCACACTCAAAGCCGGGCTGGGCTGACCCCTTCCGCTACACCTCGACGGTGAACGTCGGCAGCGGCTTGCCGCTCTTCCAGTGCTTGAGCAACGCTTGCGCCAGCTCGCCGTAGGCCACCGCGCCCTTGTTCTTGCGGCCGGCCATCACCGACGAGCCCGAGGCGCTGGCCTCGGCGAACCGCACGGTCCGCGGGATCGGCGGGGCCAGCACCGGCAGGCTGTAGCGATCGGCGACGTCGAGCAGCACGTCGCGGGTATGGGTGGTGCGCGAGTCGTACAGCGTCGGCAGGGCGCCGAGCAGGCGCAGCTCCGGGTTGGTGATCTGCTGGACGTCGGCGACGGTGCGCAGGAACTGGCCGACCCCGCGATGCGCGAGGGTCTCGCATTGCAGCGGCACGATGACCTCGTCGGCGGCGGTCAGCCCGTTGAGGGTGAGCACGCCCAGCGACGGCGGGCAGTCGATGATCACCACGTCGAAGTCGTCGCCGAGTTTGGCCAGCGCGCGCTTGAGCGCGTATTCGCGGCCGGCCCGCATCAGCAGCATCGCTTCGGCGCCGGCCAGGTCGATGTTGGCCGGCATCAGCGTCATTCCCTCGGCCGTCTCGACCAGGGCGGCGTTGGGCTCGACGTCGCCGAGCAGCACCTCGTGCACGGAGACCGGCAGCTTGTCGGGGTCTTGCCCCAGCGAGAAGGTCAGGCAGCCCTGCGGATCGAGGTCGACCAGCAGCACCCGCTTGTTCTCGTCGACCAACGCCGCCCCTAGCGACGCGACCGTGGTCGTCTTGGCGACACCGCCCTTTTGGTTGGCCACCGCCAATACCCGTGTCTTACTCACCGGCGCCGCCACCTCATCGCTGTCTCCCCACCTGCCTCGTCGCGTGCGGTTTACAGTGCCATCCTGGCATGTTCGCCCGCCGTGCGCTCCGGCCTGAGCAACCACCGCGAGTCGTCCGGCAGAATCGGTCGATATGGGCTTGCACAATCACCGTCTGGTGCTGCTGCGCCACGGCGAGACCGAGTGGTCGAAATCGGGCCAGCACACCGGCCGCACCGAGGTCGAGCTGACCGAGGCCGGCCGTACGCAGGCCGAGCTGGCCGGCGGGGTGCTCGCCGAGCTCAAACTCGTTGACCCGCTGGTGATCAGCAGCCCGAGGCAGCGGTCGCTGACCACCGCGCAGCTGGCCGGGCTGACCGTCGACGAGGTGACCGAGCTGCTGGCCGAGTGGGACTACGGCTCGTACGAGGGCCTGACCACGGAGCAGATCCAGGAGACGGTGCCCGATTGGCTGGTGTGGACGCACGGCTGTCCGGCCGGTGAGACGGTCGCGCAGGTCAGTGAGCGCGCCGACGCCGCCGTCGCGACCGCGCTGGAGAACATGCAAGCGCGCGACGTGGTCTTCGTCAGCCACGGTCATTTCTCCCGCGCGGTCATCACCCGCTGGGTCGAACTGCCGCTCGTGGAGGGTAGCCGGTTCGGCATGATCACCGCGTCGGTCGCGGTCTGCGGTTTCGAACACGGGGTGCGCCAGTTGCGGGCGCTCGGATTGACCGGTCAGTGAATCGCGAAGACGACGATGCGCGCCGCGCGGCGGCGCGAGACGGGGGTCCCCCCAGCCGCGAAGCGGCTAGGGCGCGAGTCGAGCAGCGCAATCACGAGCCGCCGTTCGCACTGTGCGGGCCGATGCGGACCCTGATTGCCGACGGGGCGCGGCACCGCTACCGCGACGTGGGCGCCGCGCAGGCCGCGCTGCGATCGGGTGAGGCGCCGATTGTGTTGGGGGCGTTACCTTTTGACGTCACGCGCCCGGCCGCGCTGCTGGCACCCGAGGCGGTGACCGCCACCGATCGGCTGCCGGACTGGCCGGCCGGCGCGCTGCCGCCGGTGCGGGTGGCGCGAGCCATTCCGGCGCCGCCCGACTACCGGGACCGGATCCGCCGGGCGTGCGAGCAGCTCGCCGCGGACGACAACCCGCTGCACAAGGTGGTGCTGGCGCGGGCCCTGCGGCTGGTCGCCGACGCCCCGTTGGACGCCCGGGTGATTCTGCGCCGGCTCATCGCCGCGGACCCGGCGGCCTACGGCTACCTGGTCGATTTGAGCGCCGCCGGCGAGGAGTATGCCGGTGCGGCGCTGGTGGGCGCCAGCCCCGAACTCCTGGTGGCGCGCCGCGGCGACCATGTCGAGTGCCGGCCGTTCGCCGGCTCGGCCCCGCGCGCCGCCGACCCGGACACCGACGCCGCCAACGGCGCCGCGCTGGCCGCCTCGGCGAAGAACCGGCACGAGCACCAGCTGGTCATCGAGACCATCAGGACCGCCCTGGAGCCGCTGTGCGACGAGCTGTCGATCGCGGCCGAACCGCAGCTGAGCAGCACCGCCGCGGTCTGGCACCTGTGCACGCCGATCGCTGGCCGACTGCGTGAAACATCAACGACCGCAATCGATCTGGCGCTGGCTCTACATCCCACCCCGGCAGTCGGCGGGGTGCCGACCAAGGCCGCGATGCGGCTGATCGCCGAACTGGAGGGCGACCGCGGGTTCTACGCCGGGGCGGTGGGCTGGTGTGATGCCCGCGGCGACGGCCGCTGGGTGGTGTCGCTGCGCTGCGCGCAGCTGTCGGCCGACCGGCGCGTCGCGCTGGCCCGGGCCGGTGGCGGTATCGTCGCCGAGTCCGACCCCGACGACGAAGTCGCCGAGACGACAACGAAATTCGGCACGATCCTCAACGCCCTGGGAGTCGAGCGATGAGCCCAAACATCCGGCGGGCGTCGCAGCGGGACGCGGCCGCCATCACCGAAATGATCTACGCGCTGGCCGAATTCGAGCACGCCGTCGATCAGTGCACGGTGACCGAATCACAAATCGCGGCAGCCCTTTTCGGTGACCCACCGACGGTGTACGGGCATGTGGCCGAGGTGGACGGCGAGATCGCGGCGATGGCGCTGTGGTTCGTCAACTTCTCCACCTGGGACGGGGTGGCGGGCATCTACCTGGAAGACCTGTTCGTGCGGCCGCAGTTCCGCAGGCGCGGGCTGGCCCGCGCGCTGCTGGCCGCGCTGGCCGCCGAATGCGTGCAGCGGGGCTACACGCGGCTGTCCTGGGCGGTGCTGAACTGGAACGCCGACGCCATCACGCTCTACGACGGGATCGGCGGGCAGCCGCAGAACGAATGGACGACCTACCGGCTGTCCGGGGCGTCGTTGGCGCGACTGGCGGAATCGCCCTGAGCGCCGGCGGCCCAGCGCACGGCGGCGGGGCTGAACAGCAATCCCAGCACGACCAGCGCCACGCCGCCCGCCGGAATCCCGAACCCCGGTTGGTGTGACCCGACGGCCAGGTACCAGGCCACCGGCAACAGCAGCAGCTGGGTGATCACGGCCAGCCCGCGGCCCCAGCGCCTGCCGCGGATCAGCGCGCGCCCCGCGGCGATCACGGCGGCACCGACCAGGACGAACCAGCCCGCCGTCGCCAGGCCGTTGACCACCCCGCTCACGGTGCCGTCGCCGCCGTGCACGACCACCAGGTCGGCACCGTCGGCCACGGCCTTCTGCGCGAGTTCGGTGCCGTGACCCCGATGGTTGGTGTGCTCGACGCTGAGCTGCAGGCGGCTTTTCAGCGCGTGGGCCAGCAGATCGCGCGCGGCCGGAGTGGTGGAAGTTGCTGTGGGATTGACGATCAGCACGGCCCGCATGAAGCACGAGCTTAGGCGGGCCGCCTAAGGCCACGCTGTGGGGGAACGGGCGGCCGCCCTGACTACGCTGACGCTGTGACGCCGCCAGCCACCCCGACCGCCGTTCGCCGCGCGGGCCTGATCGTTGTGCTGCAGGGGGTTGCGGCGCTGATCGTGGCGGTGGTGTTGGTGGTTCGCGGGATCGCCGGAGCCGATCAGCAGGTGGTCAACGGCCTGGCGACGGCGGGCTGGTTCGTCCTGGTCGGTGCCGCCGTGATCGCCGCGGGGCGCGCGCTGA
>NZ_LZKY01000373.1:0-914 GCF_001673055.1 Mycobacterium sp. 1245801.1 | reverse complement strand
GACGATCTCGTTCGGCACCCCGTACGGCACCGTCGACTACGAGGGCGCCACCATCCCGGTTCCGGTGGACGACCAGACCCTGCAGAAGATCTGCGAGATCACCGACGGCCAGTCGTTCCACGCCGACAGCCTGGACTCGCTGAAGAACGTGTACTCGACGCTGCAGCGCCAGATCGGCTACGAAACCGTGAAGGGCGACGCCAGCCTGGCCTGGATGCTGCTCGGCGCGTTCGTCCTGGCCGGCGCCATCCTGGCCGGGCTCCTGCTGAACCGCAGGCTGCCCGCCTGAGTCAGCTGGGCAGGCGCCGGTTGATCAGCAGTGCCAGCGCGGTCGCGATCAGGGCGGTCAGCACGGCCAGCCGCAGCCAGCCGGAGCTGCCCGGCCCCGGCACCGTGCGGTAGCCGATCTCGTTCTCGATGGCGTTGTAGCTCTTTTCCAGCTCGCCCAGGGTGGTGGCGGTGTACGACTGCCCGCCGGACAGCTTGGCCACCATCTTCATCTGGTCGGTCGAGACCGGGACGGCGATGCGCTGCCCGTCCATCTCGATCTCGCCGCCCTTCGTGCCGAACGAGATCGTCGAGATCGGCACGCCCTCGTCCTTGGCCAGCCGCGCCGCCGTGTAGACGCCGTCGTGCGGATCGCTGGGATTGGAAGGCTTGTTCTCGCCGCCGTCGGACTCCAGCACGATGCGGGCCGGCGGCGGACCGTCGCCGCCGCCCATCACCGAGCCGACCGTCGCGATCGCCTGTAGCGCGGTGAAAATGCCTTCCCCGGTAGCGGTTTTCGGGGCCGGCGCCAAGCTGTCGATGCCCGCCTTCACCGCGCCGCGGTTGGTCGTCGGCGGCACCAGCAGCGTGGCGTTGGCCGCGAACTCCACCAGCCCCAGGTTGATCGCCGGGGTCAGCTGGTCGGC
>NZ_LZKY01000372.1:0-13686 GCF_001673055.1 Mycobacterium sp. 1245801.1 | reverse complement strand
CGAGCTCTACCGAGCCCTCCAAGCCGACCTCAACCCATCACTCGACACACTTGACGCTGCATAGGAGCATCCACGTCACCGACTACAGCAAGTGCCACACCACCGACGTCAACAACCTCACCTTCGCCTGCGGCCCCCACCACCGCCTACTAAGACCCGGCGGCTGGACCACCCGCACAAACACCCACGGCGACACCCAATGGAAACCACCCCCACACCTCGACACCGGCCAACCCCGCACCAACACCTTCCACCACCCCGAAAAGCTGCTGCGCGACGGAGACGACGATGAGGCGGCTGGCTCAAACGGTCCCATTTCCGGAAACTGAACGGCGATCTCCAGACGGCCGAGGGGCGGACCTGACGTTCAGGCCGCCCATGGGCCCACACCGCCGACCTTCTCGATCGTGATGTGAGTCAGGTAGCCGGCGGGTGCGTCCGGCGGTGGGAACCCCGTGCCGGGGCCGAAGATGGTCGTGGCGATCTCGTCGAGCAGTTCGGGCGCACCGCCCTCCTCGACGCGGGCGGTGCCCCTGATCGACAGATACGGCGTCTGCGGCCCGCTGCGGTCGGTGGACGCGATGGTCACCGCCACGCGGGGATCACGCCGGATGTTGCGGATCTTCTGATGCTCCTGCAGATGAGCGGTGACCAACTCATCACCGCCGTCGGCTGTACTGCGCACCGTCATCCAGACCAGGCTGACTTGCGGGCTGCCGTCGCGATTGATCGTGACGAGCGTGGCCGGGTCGGACCCGATGAGTTGGCGCGCGCTGTCACTGAGTCTCGTTGTGTTCATTGCGTTCTCCTGATGCGTCGTGGCTCCGGGCAATTCGGTTGCCTATCCATACGACGAAGAGGCTGTACGCAATCCGACAGCCCGAAGCCCGGCGCGAGATCGCGCCGGCCGAGCGCTAAAGGATTTGCATCTGCTCGGGTTGCGGCTCGGCCGGCTCGAGCAGCTGCGGGCCGTTGTTGCGGACGTTGTTGACCAGCGTCGAGACCTCACGCATCCGGATGGCGCGCACGTCGGGCGTGCGGTCCAGCAGGTCCTGATCGATCTCGGCGTCCGGGTCAAGCCACCGGTCCCAGTCACGTTCGGGCACCACCAGCGGCATCCGATCGTGAATCTGCGCGAGCTCGCCGGGCGCGTCGGTGGTGATGATCGTGCAACTCAGCAGCGGCGAAGCATCCTTGGCCGGTTTCCACACCGACCACAGGCCCGCCATGAACAGCGGCTCCCCGTCCTCGCGGTACATGAAGAACGGCGTCTTGCGGGTCTTCTTGCCGGCCGCGTCGGCGGAGTTGACCCGCCACTCGTAATAGCCATCCATCGGGATCAGGCAGCGCTTGGACTTCGCGCTGGTCCGGAAGGCGGGCGAGGTGGTGACCTTGTCCGCGCGCGCGTTGATCAGCATCGGCCCCTTGGTGTCGGGCGCGCCGTCGGAACCGGCCTTGGCCCACGGGGGCACCAAACCCCAGCGCATCAGCCGCACCCGGCGCGTCGGCTGGTCTTCGGGCTCGGAATGCCGGCTGACCACGGTCGCGATGGTCGAGGTCGGGGCCACGTTGTAGTTGGGGCCCGTCGATCCGGCGTCGGCGCCGGTGGCCTCGTCGATCGCCTTGATCTTCTGGGCCAGCAAAGCCGGATCGGTGGTGACCGCGAACCTTCCGCACATAACACCCATGGTGGCAGAAACCGGTGACAGGCGATGATGGAGCGGTGAGTACGTGGCAGGCCCCCGTGGCGGCGCAACCGGTGCGCGCGACCGTGACCGTTCCGGGATCGAAATCGCAGACCAACCGCGCCCTGGTGCTGGCGGCCCTGGCCGCCGCCCAGGGGCAAGGCACCCCGACCATCACCGGCGCGCTGCGCAGCCGCGATACCGACCTGATGATCGGGGCGCTGCACACCCTGGGTCTGGACATCGACGGCGACGAGGACGGTGACGGGACCGAACTGACCGTCGGCGGTCGCGTGTCGCCCGAACCGATGGCCCAGGTCGACTGCGGGCTGGCCGGCACGGTGTTGCGGTTCGTCCCGCCGCTGGCGGCGCTGGCCGAATCGATCGTCGAGTTCGACGGCGACGAGCAGGCCCGGGCGCGGCCCATCGTCCCGCTGCTGGACGCCCTGCGCGGGCTCGGCGTGCGGATCGACGGCTCCGGCCTCCCCTTCCGGGTGCTGGGCACCGGCTCGGTCATCGGCGGGACCGTGAACATCGACGCCTCGGCCTCGTCGCAGTTCGTGTCGGGCCTGCTGTTGTGCGCGGCATCGTTCGCCGAGGGGCTGACCGTGCAACACACCGGCGGGGCGCTGCCGTCGGCGCCGCACATCGCCATGACGGTGACGATGCTGCGCCAGGCCGGCGTCGACGTCGACGACTCCGTCCCCAACCGCTGGCAAGTGGCGCCGGGAAACGTCGCCGCCCGGCACTGGGAGGTGGAGCCGGACCTGACGAACGCCGTGCCCTTCCTGGCCGCGGCGGTGGTCACCGGTGGTGCGGTGCGCATCACCGGCTGGCCGTCGAGCAGTGTGCAGCCGGCCGACAACATCCTGAGCGTGCTGGCCAAGCTCAATGCCGTTGTGCAGCACACTGATTCGTTCCTGGAGGCGCGCGGATCCGGCGACTACGACGGTTTCGACGTCGACCTGCGCGCGGTCGGCGAGCTGACGCCGTCGGTGGCCGCCCTGGCGGCGCTGGCGACGCCGGGATCGGTGTCGCGGCTGTCCGGCATCGCGCATCTGCGCGGGCATGAGACCGATCGGCTGGCCGCGCTGCGCAAGGAGATCAACCGACTGGGCGGCGACTGCTCCGAGAGCCCCGACGGCCTGGTGATCACCGCGACCCCGTTGCAGTCCGGAACCTGGCGCGCCTATGCCGACCACCGGATGGCGATGGCCGGCGCCATCATCGGGCTGCGGGTGCCCGGGGTCGAGGTCGACGACATCGGCTCCACCGCCAAGACGCTGCCGGACTTCCCGCGGCTGTGGGCTCGGATGCTGGAGCCCGGGAAAGAGCCCGGCATGTGAGGCCCGGCGACTACGACGAGTCCGACGTCAAAATCCGCTCCGGCCGGGGCTCGCGACCGCGGACCAAGACCCGTCCCGAGCACGCGGACGCCGAGGCGGCCATGGTGGTCAGCGTCGACCGCGGCCGCTGGGGGTGCGTGCTGGGCGGCGACGTCGATCGCCGGGTCACCGCCATGCGGGCCCGTGAGCTGGGCCGCACCCCGATCGTGGTGGGCGACGACGTCGACGTGGTGGGCGATCTGTCCGGGCGCCCCGACACGCTGGCCCGGATCGTGCGTCGCGGAGAGCGCCGAACGGTGTTGCGGCGCACCGCCGATGACACCGATCCCACCGAGCGGGTGGTGGTCGCCAACGCCGATCAGCTGCTGATCGTGGTCGCGCTGGCCGACCCGCCGCCGCGCACCGGCCTGGTGGACCGAACGCTGATCGCCGCCTACGCCGGCGGGCTCAGGCCGATCCTGTGCCTGACCAAAACCGATCTCGCCCCGCCGGAGCCGTTCGCCCGGCAATTCGTCGACCTGGACCTCACGGTGGTCGAGGCCGGCCGCGACGATCCCCTGCTCGCGGTGGCGGACCTGCTCGCGGGGAAGATCACCGTGCTGCTCGGCCATTCCGGCGTCGGCAAGTCCACCCTGGTGAACCGCCTGGTGCCCGACGCGGACCGCGCCGTCGGCGACGTGACCGACATCGGCCGGGGGCGGCACACCTCGACGCAGTCGGTGGCGCTGCCGTTGACCGAGCCGCTGGGCACCACCGGCTGGGTGATCGACACGCCGGGCATCCGGTCCTTCGGGCTCGCCCACATCCAGCCCGACGACGTCATGATGGCGTTTTCCGACCTGGCCGAGGCCGTCGCCGACTGCCCGCGCGGCTGCGGGCACATGGGTCCGCCGGCCGACCCCGAGTGCGCGCTGGACACCCTGACCGGGCCGGCCGTGCGCCGCGTCGCCGCGGCGCGGCGGCTGCTGGCCGCGCTCAACCAGACTTCTTAGCCAGCCGCATGCCGAGCTCGTCGGGCGGCACCGGATGGCCTTGGGCGCAACGGATTTCGACCGTCGCCTCGGCGCCGCAGCCCAAATGGGTCAGCCGCAGCCGGTTGTGGCCCGGCAGATGGCGCCTCCCCCACTCGAACATCGCCCACACCACCGGCATGAAGTCGATGCCGGCCTGGGTGAGCACGTACTCGTCGCGGCTGCGCTGCCCGGGTTCGCGATAGGGCTGGCGGCGCAGCAGGCCCAACTCGACCAGTTCGCTCAGCCGCGCCGAGGTGGCGGCCTTGGTGATGCCCACCCGGCGGGCGAAGTCGTCGAATCGGGTGGTGCCGTAGTACGCCTCGCGCATGATCAGCATCGCGGACTTGGTTCCGACGACCGCCATCGTCTTCTCGATCGCGCACTGTCCCACCGCCGACCACGAGTCGCGGTCGGCCAGCGGTCCTTGCAGCAGTGTCATTTAAATCACCTCCGCACCTGGGTTGCTTTAAGCATACCGAGGTGTTTATCTAGGTACAGCGATCTATACCTAGATGATCTGGACTCGAGGAGGAGTCATGAACCGCGACGCCGTCATCGTCGGAGCCGTCCGCACCCCCATCGGCAAGGGCAAGGCCAGTGGCGCGCTGCACGACGTGCTGCCCGCCGATCTGCTGGCGCACAGCCTGCGCGAACTGGTCGCACGCACCGGCGTCGATCCGGCCCAGGTCGACGACGTCATCGCCGGCGCCGTCACCCAGGTGGGCGACCAGGCGGCCAACATCGCCCGTAATGCCCTGCTGGGCGCGGGGTTCCCGGAGTCGGTCCCCGGCGTGACGATCGACCGCCAGTGCGGCAGCAGCCAGCAGGCCATCAGCTTCGCCGCGCAGGGCGTGATCGCCGGCGCCTACGACATCGTCATCGCCGGTGGCGTGGAGTCGATGAGTCGCGTGCCGATGGGCTCCCAGGTGTCACCGGGCAGCAACCCGATGGGCGCGGACATGACGCGCCGCTACCCCGACGGCCTGGTGCCACAGGGCATCAGCGCGGAACTGATCGCCGCGAAGTGGGGCTTTTCGCGCGCCCAGCTCGACGAGTTCTCCGCCGGCAGCCACGAGAAGGCCGCCCGCGCCACCAAGGAAGGGCTGTTCGACAACGAGCTCATTCCGATCGCCGGGCTGGCCACCGACGAGATCATCCGCCCCGGCACGACGGTCGAGACGCTGGCCGGATTGCAGCCCGCGTTCTACAGCGACGCGGCCAAAGCCCGCTTCCCGCAGATCAATTGGGAGATCACGCCCGGCAACTCCTCGCCGCTGTCGGACGGCAGCGCCGCGGTGCTGATCACCAGCGGCGAGGCCGCCAAGAAACTGGGGCTGCGCCCGCTGGCCCGGATCCACACCACCACCGTGGTGGGCTCCGACCCGCTCTACATGCTGACCGGCGTCATTCCGGCCACCGAGAAGGTGCTACAGCGGGCCGGCCTGACGCTGGCCGACATCGACCTGTTCGAGGTGAACGAGGCGTTCGCGCCCGTCGTGCTGGCCTGGGCGCAGGACACCGGGGCGGACCTGGCCAAGACCAACGTCAACGGCGGGGCGATCGCGATCGGTCACCCGTTGGGCGCCAGCGGCGCTCGGCTGATGACGACACTGGTCAACGCTCTCGAGCAGCGCGGCGGCCGCTACGGTCTGCAGACGATGTGCGAGGGCGGCGGCATGGCCAACGCCACCATCATCGAGCGACTGTGAGCCGGTCGATGTCGCAGGCCACCTCGAACATCTTCGTCGTCGGCGGCACCGGAGCCCAGGGCATGCCCATCATCCGCGCGCTCGTCGCCGACAAGAAATACTCGGTTCGGTTTCTCACTCGCGACGCAGGCAGCCGGCGAGCCAGGGAACTGTTGGAGCTCGAAAACGTCTCCGCCGTGGAGGGATCGTTCGCTGACGAAGCGACGCTGCGAGAGGGATTCCGCGGTTGTGACGGAGCCTTCGTCAACATCGACGGGTTCAACACCGGCGAGAAGGCCGAGATTTACTGGGCGATCCGAAATTACGAGATCGCCATCGAAGAAGGAATCAGATTCTTCGTGTACGGAAACCTCGACTACGGGCTGAAGAAGGCGGGATACGACTCTCGGTTCCGCACCGGTCACTACGACGGCAAGGGGCGCGTTGGCGAGTGGATTCTGTTCCAGAATCAGGTGAATCGCGATCGGATGGGCGCGGCGCTGTTCACCTCGGGCCCCTACTTCGAGATGGTGATCTCGCCGGGTACGCCGATGACGCCCACCGTCGAGGACGGCGTCCTGACGTGGCGTGTTCCACTCGGAGACGGGGCCGTGCCGCACGTGTCACTCGAGGACTGCGGTTACTACGTCCGTTGGCTTTTCGACCATCCCGAGCGCGCGAACGGCATGGATCTCGAGGTGGCTGTCGACGACATCGCCTACGCCGATCTCGCCGCGGCGTTCGAGAAGGTCACTGGGCATCCGGCGCGGTACGTCGACACCGACCTGGACACGTACTGGCGAAACGGTCCGCTCGGCGTCATCGCCGACGCGCCCGCGGGGTACAACGCCGACCGGAAGGACAAGAGCACCATGAACGTCCGCGACAACTTCACCGGGTTCTGGAATCTCTGGAAGCACCGCGTGATCAAACGGGATTATGCGCTTCTCGACGAGATCCACCCGAACCGGATCAGGAGTGCCGAGGAGTGGTTCCGGCGTCAAGATCACCTTGCGCGGGAGCGAAGTGATGGCGGCCTTTGGGAGCGGATCCAACCGGAGAATCGAACTCCGATACTCAAAATCGGCGAGGACAAGCGGCAAGGGAGGCTGTAGCCGATGTCTACCTCCGACCCACACGAAATCCCCTTCGACGGCGTGCGCGTGCGCTATCACAGCGAGAAGAGCTACGAGGAACTCGTCGCCGCCCTACTGGCCGACATCGGCGAGCAACCCGTGCCGATCAACGACATCGCCACTTCCACCGGCGACTGGGATTCGTACCGGGAGCGCGTCGAATCCCGCGTCGGACCAAGCGGATTCATGTTGTTCGGTCTGGTTGACCACGGCGCCTGGATCACCAAGGCCGGCATCGACCGCAGGGCGTTGCGCGTCATTCTCGGCAATCCGCTGATCGCGATCACGATGCTGCGCCACGACGTGACGGCCGGGCTGTTCGCCCCGGTCGAGCTGCTGATACTCGAGGAGGGTTCAGCCAGCAGCCTGACCTACGTCAAGCCGTCGTCGCTGATGGTGGTCGAGGCCAATCCGGAATTACTCAGCGCCGCAGAGAAACTCGACGCCAAGCTGGCGGCGCTGGCCGAGAAGGTCACCGCGTGACCGGCGTTAACCCGTGCCGGTCAGCTGTTTTCGGCGGATGAGAGCCGACGGTCGACCGGCGCGCACGGTCACCGACAGGGTTAAGGTGACGGCGAGCAGGTAGCACGCCCCCACGTAGACCGGGTTGCCGGTGGGTGTTCCGTCGGCCGACAACCACAAACCCCCGAGCACGATCAGAAATGCCGACCCGAAGACGGCGACGAAGGCGTTGCGCGCCCCGGGCGTGAACGCGGTGTTGCGCCACTGCCGCACCAGGATAGGGACGGCCACCACGGCGAACGCCCCGAGAATGATGTAGTACAGCGCTCGGCGCAGTGCGCTGTCGGGATGCTCGCCACCGGCCAGCAGGATCGGAACATTGGCGATGACGAGGCAAACCGGCACCAGCACCGCGATCCCAAAGGCGCGGCCGATCAATGTCATCCGGCTCAGATACCGCCCGCGCTCAATGGGACCGGTGATCAGGAGCTGGCTGAACAGTGCGACGCAGGCCGGCCCGACGGTGGCGAAGAGCAGGACGCTGCTCATCGGCACGGAGGCCAGCATCGGACGGTTGATCGCGTTGTCGGTGTTCCACGCCCACCAGCGCAGCTGCGGACCCAACTGATCGAAGATTTCGTAGAAGCAGTTGTGCACGAATCCCACGCACACCGCGCCGACGACCGCGCCCCAGTCCCGGAAAACGCCGAGGCCGCGCACCACCTCGTAGGCCAGCGTCATCATGGCGGGGTACAGGGCGACGATGTAGAGCGGCAGCCGGTCGTACATCAACTGGACCGTGAAGACGTTGTGCGCGAACACCGCACCGAGGGAGCCGTCGACGCCGAAGACGGTGGGAAAATACAGCGGCGGCTCGACGATGAGCAGGTAGATCACCGTGGCGAACCAGATCACGATGTTGACGGGGTCCCTATCGCGGCGCAGTCGGCGGATCGCCCACCAGAGCGCCAGCCCGGCACCCGCGACGATCAGCAGCTCGAGCACCGGCAGCGTCCAATTCGCCAACCCGAACGGATTGCGCAGCGTCAACCACGGCGACGCGTGCTCGCAGCTGAATCCCAGCCGGTTGGCGATGCGTTCGATGTCGTCGCTGCATTGACCGCTCATGTGGTGGGTCCTCTAGTTCCTGCGCGGACAGAAGTGCTTACCGGAAGCTTGACGATACATGTCTGGCAAGCGGGCTCCGCAGCCCCGAAGACCGGCACTCGCTGACGCCCGTCATTGACGGGCGTCAGCCACCTGGCGTACGGTGCCACCATGGTGTCACGACGCGCGCCATCTGCGAGCGGATCACCGGGTACGAGCGTCCGCGAAACGCGCCGGCTGGAAACTCGCGCGCGGTTGTTCGACGCGGCGCTGGCCGAGATTGCGCGGCGCGGGCTGGCCGCTGCGGACGTCAGCGCGATCGTCGCCGATGCGGGCGTGGCTCGGGGGACGTTCTATTTCCACTTCCCGACCAAGGAGCACGTGCTCATCGAGGCGGAGCGCGTCGAGGAGACCCGCATCATCAGCGAACTCGGCGACGCCAACGGGGACCTGGCGTCGGTGCTCTCCCATCTGGTGCATCACGTGCTCAGCGCCGAAAGTCGTTTGGGCGCAGCGGTTTTCCGGGACATGCTCGGATTGCATTTCTCCTCGAGCCGTCCGGTAGAAGACGAGCTTGCCCAGCACCCGCTCGGACAATTTCTGGTCGGCGTCATCGGTCGAGCCCAGGACGCGGGCCAGGTGGTCGCCGAGGTGGACGCGGCCGAACTCGCGACGTTCTTCCTCACCGGACTCTTCGCGCTGCTGGCCACCGGGGCCCATGATGCCGCGTTGTTAAACCGTTACGTCACGACGATTGTCGAGGGAATGGAGAAGCGATGAATCAAACCGGCATCGAGGGCTATCGGAATTTCCTGGCCAGGCGCGACGGCGAGGCCGATCTGCTCAATAGGCGGCTGGCCAATCGCGAGCGGTTCTTCAGCGATCTGGAAGCCAATCCCGTCCGGTCGGCCCATCCCGCCGACCGTGACATCTTCCTGCGCAACCTGCGACGCCGGCGACCCGAAGCCGGCCTGGACGACAAGATGCTCTTCCTGCTGGCCACCGCAAAGCTGAATCAGGCGGAGCGATTCGGCGTGGGTCTGGGTGAAACCTACGGGCGCAACAGCGACGAGAGCGTGCCGCCCGAACGGGTCTACCTCGAGTTGGAAGAGCACTACCACACCCGACTGCTGGCGTACGCTCTCGATGCGTTCGACTTGACCTTCCAGGTTGTCGCACCACCCTTCGTCATCCGCCAGTTCGTCAAAGTGAACGTATTTTTGCCCGAACGGCTCGGCTTCATGTTCGTCGGAGCCGCGGAGATGGCGGGCTGCATCCTGTTCGATGAATTACGCCGGGCCGGCACAAGGCTTTTCGCCGACGAACCGCACGTCGCCGAACGAATCGAACTGCTTTACAGCGAAATTCTCACCGATGAGATCGGCCACGTCGGCTACTGCGCCTCGCGCTGCACCTCCGCCGAGCGGGCGGTGATGCGTCGAATCTATCCCATCATCGGGCGGCTCTTCGCCCGTCAAACCGCGGAAATCAGCCTGCTCATCGATCCGAAGGCGCTGCACGCACGCCTCGATCGCCCCTTCGATGTCGAGGAACTCACCGCCGGCCTGGGCAACGAGACCTACCTGGTCACCCACCCCTGACGTAGTCGAACGACGTCATGCGCCGATTTCCTCGGCTTCCGCCGCGGGAACGGATCGGGGCAGCACCTCCATGTAGTCGGAGAACGCGACCGTCCTTGCGCGGCGCTGATATTCGCGAACCAGGCCGGGCCAGTTGGTGGTGACCCGGCCGGAGGCGGTGCGGTACCAGGAGTCGCAGGTGGTCCACACGCCGTTGTCGAGACGGGACTGGATCTCGGTGTCGTAGGCCTGCTCGACGCTGCGCCACACTTCGAACGCGCGACCCGTGCCGGCGCGCGCGAGGTGCTCGGTGATCTGGCGGATGTAGCGGGCCTGCTGTTCCATCATCAGGATGATCGAACTGCTGCCGAGATTGGTGTTCGGGCCGTAGATCAGGAACATGTTGGGGAAGCCGGGCACGGCCATGCCGAGGTGGGCGCGCGCCCCCCGGGCCCACTGCGCATGCAGGTCGCGCCCGTCGCGGCCGGTGATCGTCATGGGCACAAGGAATTCGGTGGCCTTGAACCCGGTGCCGTAGATGATGACATCGGCCTCGTGCAGCGACCCGTCGGCGGTGCGCACCCCCGTCGCCGTCACCTCGGTGATCGCGCCGGTCTCCACCGAGACGTTGTCACGGGCCAGCGCCGGATACCACTCGCTGCTGAACAGCACCCGCTTGCAGCCGATCGGATAGTCGGGCGTGACCTTCGCGCGCAGCGCGCGATCCTTGATGTGCCGCTTGATGTTCAGCGACGCGACCACGCCTATCAGTCGGGCGAGTGGGGCGACCTTGGTCAGCGCGAGGCCGAAGAATTCCGAGATCTCCCAGATCAATTGGCGCATGGCGGCGGCGAAGCCGGGCACCCTCCGGAAGGCGGCGTGGTGCGCAGCGGTATAGGCGCGATCCGGTTTCGGGATGACGTACGGCGCGGAACGCTGAAAGACGGTGACGTGCCGCGCGGCCTCGCGGATGCGCGGAACGAACTGGATCGCCGACGCGCCGGTGCCCAGGACGGCGACGCGCTTGCCGGTCAGGTCGACGTCGTGGCGCCATTGCGCCGAGTGGAACGACGGGCCCTCGAACAGGTCGAGCCCCGGGATAGCCGGCAGCGCCGGCCGCGACAGCTGGCCCACCGCCGGCACCAGGACGTCGGCCTCGACGACCTCGCCGCCCGAGGTCGTCACCCGCCAGGTGGCGGTGCCGTCGTCGTACGCGGCGGAGGTGACCTCCACGCCGGTGCGCACCAGGTCGCGCAGGCCGAACCGGTCGGCGGTGTCACGGATGTAGCCGAGGATGTCGGGCTGCTCGGCGTAGCGCCGGCCCCAGTTCGTTTTGCGGGCGAAGGAGTAGGAGTACAGGTTGGACGGGACGTCGCATGCCGCGCCCGGGTAGGTGTTCTCCCGCCAAACGCCGCCGACGTCGTCGGCCTTCTCCAGCACGGTCACGTCGGCCAGGCCGTCCTTGGACAGTTCGTAGGCGGCGGCGAGTCCGCCGAAGCCGGCCCCGATGACCAGCACGCGAGGGCGATGGGTCGAAGTCATGACTCAAACGGTATGGGCGCACCGCCCCGCCCCCGCAGCCGATTGCGGTCGAGAAATCCATGATTGCGGCCACGACCGGCGGGCACGCGGACGGTGGGCTGGCCAGACGGCGGGCGACTCAGACGGCCAGCGACCGCGCGCGGGGCGCCACCGAGCGCTGATAGCGCGCCGGTGTGGTGCCCGTCCACCGTTTGAACGCGGCGATGAAGCTGGTCGCCTCCGCATAGCCCAGCCGCAGCGCGACGTCCTCCACCGAGAGCGCGCCGGTCGCCAACAGCTCCTCGGCCAAGACCCGATGCACCTCCTCGGCAAGCTCCCGAAAGGTCGTGTTCTCCTCGGCCAGCCGCCGCCGCAGCGTCCGCTCGCTCATCGCCAACTGCCGGGCGACGGCCGCGATCGTGTGCGGTTCGCCGTCGATCGACGCCAGGCGCTCCCGCACCCGCAGGGCGACACCGGTGCGGGCCCGGCGGCGTTCCAGCAGGGCGCTGCACTGCTGCTCGCACATGGCCACGCTCGGCTCGCTGGCCCGGGGCAGCCGTGTGTCCAGCAGCGCGACCGGCAGGCGCGCGACGTTGGCCGGCGAGTCGTATTGCGGTGCCACGCCGAACACCTCGCGGGCCGCGTGGTCCCCCTCCGACGGCGCCGGGCCGCTGAATTCGATCGCGGTGAACGGGACCCGGCCGCCGAGCAACTCCGCCATGACGCGGGCGATCGCCGTGAGATCACGTCGCACCAGAAACTCCGCGACCGGACCGGTCAGGTCGGGCAGGTCGAGCCGCAGCGCCGCGACCGGTCCCTCTACGGTGACGGTCGGCAGGCAGAACCCGTAGCTGAGCTCGTAGAAACGGGCCGCGAACCGGACGGCGTCGCCCAGCGTGGAGCTGGTCAGGCACGCGAAGCCGAAGATGCCGAGCGATCCCACGTGATAGCTGCCGCCCACCTGCATGCCCAGGTTGGCCGCCCCGGCCGCCTCCCCCAGCAGGTCCACCAGATTCGCCGCGACCGCCAACTCCTGGCGCCCGACGATCATCCGATCGTGATCGTGCAGGTCGGCCTCCGATAGCCCGGAACCGCTGAGCACGTCGGCGACGGCAAGCCCTTTCCTGCAACCGAATTCGGTCATCAACGCGACGCTGGCCGTGCTCCGCGGGAAATCCCAGTGCGACACATGGGAACCGACGAACACCTGCACGTCCTCCAGTATGGCGAACAGCCCCGGATCGGGAGTATCGTTCCCGCGTGCCAGCCACTCGGTGAGCAAGGTCGGAGGTGACGTCGGTGGGTCGTGTCGCGGTGATCACCGGAGCTAGCCGGGGCATCGGGGCGGCAACCGCATTGGTCATGGCGGAGCAGGGATTCCGGGTGGTCGTCAACTACCGGTCCAGCGCCGACGAGGCAGACCGGGTGGTGGCGGCTGTGACCGATGCCGGTGGCGTGGCCGCCGCGATCCGGGCCGATGTCACGCAGCCCGACGACGTCGCCGCAATGGTCGACGAAACCAACGAGAGGTGGGGCGGCATCGATGTGCTCGTGCACAACGCACTGATCCCCTACGACGTCACCTCGTTCGCCGATCTGAGCTGGGAGCAGCTCGGCGGCAAACTGGACCGCGAGCTGCATGCCACCTTTCTGCTAACAAAAGCCGTTGCACCCCAGATGATTTCGCACGGTTATGGCAGGTTGATCTATCTCACTACGGTGCTGTCCCGTCGGCCCCGGCAAGGCATGATCACGTTGGGAACCGCCAAGGCGGCAATGGATCAGTTCGTCCGGTACGTCGCACTCGAGCTGGCTCCACACCAGATCACCGCCAACCTCGTTTCGCCCGCCACGGTCGCCGACCCGACGGCGAACTCGCTGTTGACGGCCGAAGAAGTAGGCCAGCTCGGGGCGACAAATCCCATGGGGCGGCTCGTCACGCCGGAAGAGGTGGCCAAGGCGGTGGCGTTTTTGGCCGGCGAGGATTCCGGTTTCATCACTGGCCACTGCCTGGAGGTCAATGGCGGCCTCGCCATGGATTGACGGCCGATCCGTCCGGAAAGGGGTGCGGCGTGCACACCTTCGTCGCGGTAGTAGCCCTCCTGATCGGCGACGTGGGCGATCAGCTCCTCGTGAATGCCACGCCCG
>NZ_LZKY01000371.1:0-40165 GCF_001673055.1 Mycobacterium sp. 1245801.1 | reverse complement strand
GCGCGGCCGGGTCGGCAGGATGTTCTCGACGAGGTTGGGGCGGTTGATGGATCGCCAGATCTCGCGGGCCGCGGCCACCGCCTTGGTGTCGTTGAGCGCCGAGTAGTGGTGGAAGTGCGATTCGGGATCGGCGAACGCGGTGCTGCGCATGGCCAGGAACCGCGAGACGTACCACTGCTCGATGTCTTCGATCCGGGCGTCGACGTACACGCCGAAGTCGAACAGGTCCGACACCATCAGCGTCGGACCGGTTTGCAGCACGTTGAGACCCTCGAGGATCAGGATGTCCGGGTGGCGGACCACGTGCTTGGCCCCCGGGATGATGTCGTATTTCAGGTGCGAATACACCGGCGCGCAGGCGTAATCCGAACCGGATTTGACCGAGGTCACGAACCGCATCAGCGCCCGCCGGTTGTAGCTTTCCGGAAATCCCTTGCGGTGCATCAGGTTTCGCCGCTCCAGCTCGGCATTCGGGTACAGGAAGCCGTCGGTGGTGACCAGGTCCACCCGCGGGTGGTGGTCCCAGCGCGCCAACAGCGCCTGCAGCACACGGGCGGTCGTGGACTTGCCGACCGCCACGCTGCCGGCCACCCCGATGATGAACGGCACCGGCCGGTCGGGGTTTTGCTGCGGTTCGCCGAGGAATTCGGCGGTGGCGGCGAACAATCGCTGCCGCGCCGCGACCTGCAGGTGAATGAGCCGGGCCAGCGGCAGGTAGACCTCTTCGACTTCGAGCAAGTCGATCTGCTCACCCAGACCGCGCAGGCCGACCAACTCCTCCTCGGTGAGGGCCAGCGGCGTCGACATACGAAGCGCACGCCATTGCTTTCGGTCGAACTCCACATAAGGGCTCGGCTCGCTAAGCCGCGGCATAGTGCAAGTGTTACAGCAGCGCCGAAAAGCCCGACGGCTGGGCTGGCGAAAACTCGACGCCGGATAGCGCCGAGCGCCCTCGCTGTGGGGTTAATCGGCCGACTAGTCTCGTTCTCATGTCAGCCGACTTGACCCGCACCGCCACCTCGACCACGTCGCCGGGCGCCGAATACGCCGACACCGCGAGCGCTGCCTACCGCGCCGCACTGCAGGTGGTCGAGTCCGTCGAACCGCGCATCGCCGCGGCGACGCGCAAAGAGCTCGACGACCAACGTGCTTCGCTCAAGCTGATCGCCAGCGAGAACTACGCATCGCCCGCGGTGTTGCTGACCATGGGCACCTGGCTGTCGGACAAGTACGCTGAGGGCACCATCGGACACCGCTTCTACGCGGGCTGTCAGAACGTCGACACCGTGGAAAGCGTCGCCGCCGAGCACGCTCGTGAGCTGTTCGGGTCGCCGCACGCCTACGTGCAGCCGCACTCGGGCATCGACGCCAACCTCGTTGCGTACTGGGCGATCTTGGCCACCCGGATCGAGGCGCCGGGCCTGGCCGATGCCGGCGTCAAGCACGTCAACGACTTGTCCGAGGCGGAATGGGAGAGACTGCGCAACAAGTTGGGCAACCAGCGCCTGTTGGGCATGTCGCTGGATGCCGGCGGCCACCTCACCCACGGCTTCCGGCCCAACATCTCCGGCAAGATGTTCCACCAGCGCAGCTACGGCACCGACCCCGACACCGGGTTCGTCGACTACGACGCCGTTGCGGCCGCCGCGCGCGAGTTCAAGCCGCTGATCATCGTGGCCGGCTACTCCGCTTACCCGCGCCGCATCAGTTTCGCGACGATGCGTGAGATCGCCGACGAGGTCGGCGCCACCCTGATGGTGGACATGGCGCATTTCGCCGGCCTGGTGGCGGGCAAGGTGTTCACCGGCGACGAGGATCCGGTGCCCCACGCCCATGTCACGACCACGACGACGCACAAGTCGCTGCGCGGTCCCCGCGGCGGCCTCATCCTGTGCCAACCCGAGTACGCCGACGCTGTCGACAAGGGCTGCCCGATGGTGCTCGGCGGGCCACTGTCGCACGTGATGGCGGCCAAGGCCGTCGCGCTCGCCGAGGCGCGGCAGCCGGCCTTCCAGGCCTATGCCCAGCGGATCGCAGACAACGCCCAAGCTCTGGCCGACGGCTTCCTCAAGCGCGATGCCCACCTGGTCACCGGGGGCACCGACAACCACCTCGTGCTGCTCGACGTCACATCGTTCGGCCTTACGGGACGTCAAGCCGAGTCGGCCTTGTTGGACGCCGGCGTCGTCACCAACCGCAACGCCATCCCCACCGACCCCAACGGCGCCTGGTACACCAGTGGCATCCGGCTCGGCAGCCCGGCGCTGACCACCCGCGGCTTCGGTCCGGCCGACTTCGACCGGGTGGCCGAACTGATCGTCGATGTTCTGGCCAACACGAAGCCGGAAGGTACCTCCAAGGCCAAGTACTCGCTGGCCGATGGCACCGCCGAACGGGTCAGCGCGGCCGCGGCCGAACTGTTGGACGCCAACCCGCTCTACCCGGGCCTCGCGCTCTAGGCTTCGCCGTAGGAGGGGCTCTAGAGTGCCCGGCGGGACGGGCCTGAGGACCTAAGTCACCGGTTGGCGCGACACGACCCGGCCGATTTCATGAACCTGTGTACGCGGGTTACAGTTATCTCATGGCCGAAAGACCTGTCGCTAACGCGCTGACCCTGGAACTCGAGCCGGTCGTCGAAGCGAACATCGACCGCCACCTGTCCACCGAAGAACTCTGGTTCGCGCACGACTACGTGCCGTTCGAACGGGGCGAGAACTTCGCCTTCCTCGGTGGGCGCGACTGGGACCCGTCGTCGATGACGTTGCCGCGGCCGTTGACCGACGCCTGCGAGATCATGTTGCTGCTCAAGGACAACCTGGCCGCGCACCACCGCGAGCTGGTCGAGCACTTCATCCTCGAGGACTACTGGGGCCGCTGGCTGGGCCGGTGGACCGCCGAGGAGCACCTGCACGCCATCGCGTTGCGCGAGTACCTGGTGGTGACCCGCGAGGTCGACCCGACCGCCAACGAAGAGGCCCGCGTCCAGTACGTCATGAAGGGCTACCGCGCCGACACCTACTCGCAGGTGGAGATCCTGGTGCACATGGCGTTCGTCGAACGCACCCACGCCGTGTTCTGCGAGAACCTGGCCGCGCAACTCGAGGAGCCCATCCTGGCCGGCCTGGTCGACCGGATCGCCCGCGACGAGCGCCGGCACGAACTGTTCTTCTCCAACCTCGTCGCGCACTGCCTCGAGTACACCCGCGACGAGACCATCGCGGCGATCGCCGCCCGCGCGGCCGACCTTCAGGTGCCCGGCGCCGACATCGACGCATATGCGGACAAGGTGCGAAACGTCGACGAGGCAGGCATTTTCGGTCCGGAGCAGCTGCGCCAGGCGATCTCCGACCGCATCGCCGCATGGGGAGTCGCGGACGAGCCCCAGCTGCGGCAATTCGTCGTCGGCTAGGCCGGCCCGCACCCACCTCACCACATCGACCACCCACTGGGAGTGGTCGCGCTCCGCAACGTCGGCGCGCCTGCACAGCGGGCGGACGACCACGGGAGTAGCGTCGTTCTCGATGGTCAGCGTCAAGCTCTGCTGCCAGGGCGGCACCTCCCGTCACCACAACGGAAGGACCGGCCCCGGTCCTGGTGCTGCGGTTCCCGTCGACATGCCTGTGCGGGTCCGCGCGGGCTCATCCCGCTCGAGGAGCGCTACGTGACCGAAATCCGGACCTACGTGATCGACACTTCCGTGCTGCTGTCCGACCCCTGGGCGTGCAGCCGGTTCGCCGAACACGAGGTGGTTGTTCCGCTGGTGGTGATCAGCGAGCTGGAGGCCAAACGCCACCACCACGAGCTGGGCTGGTTCGCGCGCCAGGCGTTGCGGCTGTTCGACGACCTCCGGCTGGAACACGGTCGCCTAGATCAGCCCATTCCCATTGGGACACAAGGCGGTACGCTGCACGTCGAGCTCAACCACACCGACCCGACGGTGCTGCCCAGCGGCTTCCGCAATGACAGCAACGATTCCCGGATCCTCAGCTGCGCCGCGAACCTGGCCGCCGAGGGCAAGCGAGTCACGTTGGTCAGCAAGGACATTCCGCTTCGGGTCAAGGCCGCCGCGGTGGGCCTGGCCGCCGACGAGTACCACGCCCAAGACGTGGTGGCCTCCGGCTGGTCGGGCATGCGCGAGATCGAGACGGCCACCGAGGACATCGACGCGCTGTTCACCGACGGCGAGATCGATCTGGCCGAAGCGCGAGACCTGCCCTGCCACACCGGCGTTCGGCTGCTCGGCGGCAGCTCGCATGCACTGGGCCGGGTCAACGCCGACAAACGCGTCCAGCTGGTTCGCGGCGACCGGGAGGTGTTCGGGCTGCGCGGGCGCTCGGCCGAACAGCGCGTGGCGCTCGACCTGCTGCTCGACGAGTCGGTGGGCATCGTGTCGCTGGGCGGCAAGGCCGGCACCGGCAAGTCGGCGCTCGCGCTGTGCGCCGGTCTGGAGGCGGTGCTCGAGCGCCGGACCCAGCGCAAGGTGGTGGTGTTCCGGCCGCTGTATGCCGTCGGGGGTCAGGAGCTGGGCTATCTGCCGGGCAGCGAGAGCGAGAAGATGGGCCCGTGGGCGCAGGCCGTCTTCGACACCCTCGAGGGGCTGGCCAGCCCGGCGGTGCTCGAGGAGGTGCTGTCGCGCGGCATGCTCGAGGTGCTGCCGCTGACCCACATCCGCGGCCGCTCGCTGCACGACTCCTTCGTCATCGTCGACGAGGCCCAATCGCTGGAGCGCAACGTCCTGCTGACGGTGCTGTCGCGGCTGGGCACCGGATCGCGGGTGGTGCTCACCCACGACATCGCCCAGCGCGACAACCTGCGGGTGGGCCGCCATGACGGGGTCGCCGCGGTGATCGAGAAGCTCAAGGGCCATCCGCTGTTCGCCCACATCACGTTGTTGCGCAGTGAGCGATCGCCGATCGCCGCCCTGGTCACCGAGATGCTCGAGGAGATCGCGGGCCCGCAGTGAGCGCCTGACCAGCGCGCTCGATCCGGGGCGGGCCCGCCTTCGATAAACTTCCACGGTGGTGAAACGACCCGACACCCTCACCTGGCGCTACTGGCGCACGGTGGTCGGCGTGGCGGCCGCGGTCGCGGTGCTGGTGATCGGGGGGCTCACGGGTCACGTGACCCGCGCCGACGACCTCAGCTGCTCGGTCGTCAAATGCGTCGCCCTGACCTTCGACGACGGGCCGGGGCCGTTCGACGAGCGGCTGCTGCAGATCCTCAAGGAGAACGACGCCAAGGCGACGTTCTTTCTGATCGGCAACAAGGTGGCCGCCAACCCGGCCGGCGCCAAGCGCATCGCCGACGCCGGGATGGAGATCGGCAGCCACACCTGGGAACACCCCAACATGACCACGATCCCGCGCGAGGACATCGCCGCCCAGTTCACCAAGGCCAACGACGCGATCACCGCCGCGACCGGGCGCACCCCAAACCTGTATCGCCCCGCGGGCGGGCTGTCCGACCCCGTGGTGCGTCAGACGGCCGGCCAATACGGGCTGGCCGAAATCCTTTGGGATGTCATCCCTTTCGACTGGGCGAACGACTCGAACACGGCCGCGACCCGCTACATGCTGATGACCTACATCAAGCCGGGCTCGGTGGTGTTGCTGCACAGCACCTATTCCAGCACTGTCGATCTGGTGTATCAGTTCATCCCGGTGCTCAGGGCCAACGGGTACCGAATGGTGACGGTCAGCGACCTGCTGGGACCGCGAGCGCCCGGCAGCAGTTATGGCAGCCGTGAAAACGGTCCACCGGTCAACGGTCTGCACGACATCCCGCCCGCCGACATCCCCACGCTGCCCAACACGCCCTCGCCCAAACCGATGCCCAACTTCCCGATCACCGACATCCCTGGGCAGAACTCCGGCGGGCCGAACAACGGTGCCTAGCACACATTTCGGGTCGCCCGCGACTACGTTTGTAGGGTGATCACCGTGGGCTGGCTTCGGGATCGGCTTCCGCGACGATGGCGCGGTACGGCGCAGCGGCCGGCCGCCGGAGGGCGAAAGTCCTTTAGGCGATGGCTGTTTCAGTACGGGTTCGATCTCAGCCTGTCCTACGCGTTGGCCGTCGTCGAAGCGGCCGCCATCCTGATTCCGTTGCGGGGCCACACTTCCGTGGGCGCCAACGCGGACTTCGCGCGGCAGAACACTGCGCCGGTGATCCTGCTCATCGTGCTGGGCATCGTCAGTGTCGCGGTGGCCGGCGCCGTGAGCCTGGCTCCCACCGTGCGCTGGTTTGTCGCGGGCGCCGAACCCACCCCGCAACAACGCGAAGCCGTGATGAAGCTGGCCGGCCGTCAGTCGGCGATCCTGGTGACGTCCTGGGCGTTGACCGGCGGCATCTTCATCCTGCTGAATCTCGGTGGCGGGCCGCGGCTTCTGCTGCCCATCGGCCTCGGCGTGCTGCTCGGCGGGTCGGCGGCCGCCGGCACCGGGATGCTGCTCGCGCAGCGCACCCTGCGGCCCATCATGCGCGCCGCCACGCTTGGCGCCGAGCCGCGGCTGGCGGTGCCGAGCGTGTACGCCCGGCTGGTTCTGCTGTGGTTCCTGTGCAGCGCGTTCCCCATCGCCGTGATCGCGGCGCTGGTCGTCTTTCGGTCGTACGGATGGCTGATCGAGAAGTCCGCGTCGTTGGACGTGCCGATTCTGGTGGTGTCGTTGGCGGCGCTGGTGCTGGGGCTGCCGACGATGATCTTGACCTCGCGGTCCATCTCGGATCCGGTCGGCGAGGTGGTCGACGCGATGGCCGAGGTCGAGCACGGCCGCATGGAAACCTACGTCGGCGCCTACGAACGTTCCCAAATCGGCCGTCTGCAAACCGGATTCAACCGGATGGTGGCCGGTCTCGCCGAGCGGGACCGGCTGCGTGACCTGTTCGGACGCCATGTCGGGGCCGACGTCGCGCAGCGCGCCCTCAACGAGGGGGCTTCCCTGTCGGGCGACGTGGTCGAAGCGGCGGTGCTCTTCATTGACCTGGTGGGTTCCACCCAGCTCGCCGAAAGCCGCCCCCCGCAGGAGGTCGCCGAGGTGCTCAACGACTTCTTCCGGATCGTGGTGCACGCCGTCGACGAACACCACGGCCTGGTCAACAAGTTCGCCGGCGACGCCGTGCTGGCCGTCTTCGGCGTGCCGTTGCCGACGAACGAACCGGCATCGTCGGCGTTGGCGACCGCGCGTGCGCTGGGGTCTCAACTGCGGCGGCTGCCGGTCGATTTCGGCATCGGCGTCTCCGCGGGGCGGGTGTTCGCCGGCAACATCGGCGCCGAGAACCGGTACGAGTACACCGTGATTGGCGACGCCGTCAACGAGGCCGCGCGATTGGCGGACCTCGCCAAAACCTCCGACCGGCGCATCCTGTGTTCGGCGGGTGCCGTCGCTGCCGCGGGGGAGGCCGAGCGCGCGCAGTGGGCCGAGTGCTATTCGACGGTCCTGCGCGGGCGGTCCGAGGCCACCCACGTCTCGGCGCCGACGGGCTCCGCCGGCTAGCCGACCCGCGTCAGGACTTCGAGACCTTCAGCGCGGCAATGATCTTCCCGATGAGGCCCGCCGAAGCCGCGTCACCGATGGGGGTGCTGCCGATGAAGACGGTCACCGGCTTGGTGTCGACGGCGATGATGGTGACGGAGTCGCCCTTCACGTTGCGGCTGGGGTCGGCGATCGTGACGTCGGCGTCGACGCGGACCGCCTTGGTGCCGTCCACGGTGATCGACGACGACTTCGTCGGTCCGAGCGTGGGCTGGGCGTTGGCGTAGCCGGGGCCGGCGACGATGCATTGCATCAACTTCGTGGCCTGAGCCGTAAGGTCCATGCTGGCAACGAAATTGGTGACGCCGACCTCGGCCGTCATCATCCACTGATTGGCCCCGGGCACGTCCTGGGCGACACCCAGCCCGCCGATCAGGTTCGGGCCCTGGTCGTCGGAGAACACCGTCCACCCGCCCGGCGCCGCGCTGGCCGGGAAGGACAGCTTGCCGGCGGCGATCGAGTCGGTGCGGGGCATCTCGCCGCCCGACACGTTCGGGGTGCAATCCGTCGCGTTCTGGGCGGAGTTCTTGGGCGGGGAGGCCGACGTGCTCGTGGTCGAGGGCGCGGCGGCCGGCTTGTTGTCGTGACCGCCCCGCATCACCAACAGCGTCGCCACCAGCGCGATCACCGCGAGTACGACCAGACCGGCGACGATCAACCACGGCAGCTTGGACCCGGACCCACCCGGCGGTGGCCCCGGGGGGTACGGGCCGCCGGGGCCTCCCGGCGGAAACTGCTGTCCGGGTTGGGGATACGGCTGGTTCGGGTAGGCGGGGCCACCCGGCGGCGCATACGGGTACGGGCCACCCGGCGGGTAGGCGTAGGGACCGCCCTGCGGATAGGGCCCGGGGCCGCCCTGCGGGTAAGGGCCGGGACCACCTTGCGGGTAGGGCCCGGGACCGCCCGCCGGCGGCTGCGCGCCCCAATTCGGGTCCTGCCCATATGGATTGCTTCCGTAGGGCCCCTGGCCGTAGGGGCCACCGGGAGGAGCCGTCATGGAAAACCACCCTTACTCTCGTCGACCACCGCCGTCTCGGATGACGGGGTGGCTCAGTCTTCGGGCTTGACCTTGGCCATAGCCAGCACGTCGAGCCGCCGGTCGAGTTCTTCCTCGGACAGCTTCTCGCCGATCAGGCCCCGATCGATCACCGTCTGGCGAATCGTCTTGCGCTCCTTGAGTGCCTGCTTGGCCACCGCGGCGGCCTCCTCGTATCCGATCGCCGAGTTCAGCGGCGTCACGATCGACGGCGACGACTCGGCCAGCTCGCGCAGGTGCTCCACGTTGGCCGCCAGGCCGACGATGCAACGCTCGGCGAACAGCTTCGACACGTTGGTCAGCAGCTTGAAGGACTCCAGGATGTTGCGGGCCATCATCGGGATGTAGACGTTGAGCTCGAAGGCACCGGACAAGCCGCCGACGGCCACCGCGGCGTCGTTCCCGATCACCTGCGCGGCAACCTGGGTAACCGCTTCCGGCAGAACGGGATTGACCTTGCCAGGCATGATCGAACTGCCCGGCTGCAGGTCGGGCAGCGCAATCTCGGCCAGGCCGGTCAGCGGGCCCGACCCCATCCAGCGGACGTCGTTGGCGATTTTGGTCAGTGACACCGCGATGGTGCGCAGCGCGCCGGACGCCTCGACCAGCCCGTCGCGCGCCGCCTGGGCCTCGAACGAGTTGGCGGCCGTGCGCAATTCGCTCAGGCCGGTGGAGGCGACCAGCGTCTCGACCACCTTGGCGCCGAAGCCGTCGGGGGCGTTCAGGCCGGTACCGACCGCGGTGCCGCCGATGGCCAGCTCACCGAGCCGGGGCAGCGTCGCGCGCACCCGCTCGATGCCCGCCTCGATCTGGCGGGCGTAGCCGCTGAATTCCTGGCCGAGCGTCACCGGGACGGCGTCCATCAGGTGGGTGCGGCCGGACTTGACCACGGTGTGCCACTCGCGGGCCTTGCCGGCCAGCGCGTCATGCAGCACCTCGAGCGCCGGAATCAGATGGCGCACAGCGGCTTCGGTGGCCGCGATGTGGGTGGCGGTGGGGAATGTGTCGTTCGACGACTGCGACATGTTGACGTCGTCGTTGGGGTGCACCGTCACACCGTTGGCGGCGGCGATGCTGGCGATCACCTCGTTGGTGTTCATGTTGGAGCTGGTGCCCGAACCGGTCTGGAACACGTCGATGGGGAACTGGTCGTCGTGCTGCCCGTCGGCGATTTCGCCGGCCGCGGCGATGATCGCGTCGGCCTTCTCCGGCGCCAGCAGCCCCAGGTCCTTGTTGACCTGCGCGCACGCGCCCTTCAGCAAGCCCAGCGCGCGGATCTGGGTGCGCTCCAGGCCGCGGCCCGAGATCGGAAAGTTCTCGACGGCGCGCTGAGTTTGCGCACGCCACAACGCTTTTGCGGGTACGCGGACCTCGCCCATGGTGTCGTGCTCGATGCGGTACTCGGTGTCATCAGAGTCGTTCAAGGCCATAGATGGGTCTTCCTCGTTGTTCGATCGGTGGTCAGGGCAGGGGATAGGCGGCGGAGCTATCGCCGGTGAAGTCGATGGCGGAGTACTCGTTGAGCTTCGAAAGCCGGTGGTAGGCCTCGATCATCCGGACGGTGCCCGACTTCGACCGCATGACGATCGACTGGGTGGTGCACCCGCCGGGGTAGTACTGGACGCCCTTGAGCAGGTCACCGCTGGTGACCCCGGTGGCGCAGAAGAACACGTTCTCACCGGACACCAGGTCCTCGGTCGTCAGCACCTGGTCGAGGTCGTAGCCGGCGTCGATGGCCTTCTGGCGTTCCTCGTCGTCGGTGGGAGCCAGCTGCGCCTGGATCGCGCCGCCCATGCACCGGATGGCGGCGGCGGCGATGATGCCTTCCGGCGTGCCGCCGATCCCGGCCAGCATGTCGGTGCCCGAATGGGGCCGGCAGGCCGAGATCGCGCCGGCCACGTCACCGTCGGTGATCAGCCGGATGCGGGCTCCGGTCGCCCGGACCTCGTGGATCAGCTGGGCGTGCCGCGGCCGGTCCAGGATGCACACGGTCATGTCGCGCACCGACAGCGCCTTGACCTTGGCGACGGCCTTGATGTTCTCGGCGATCGGCGCGGTGATGTCGAGCACGTGCGCGGCCTCGGGCCCGACGGCGATCTTGTTCATGTAGAACACCGCCGACGGGTCGAACATCGCGCCGCGGTCGGCCACCGCCAACACGGAGATGGCGTTGGGCATGCCCTTACTCATCAGGGTGGTGCCGTCGATCGGGTCGACGGCGAAGTCGCACTCCGCGCCGTCGCCGTTGCCGACCTCCTCGCCGTTGTAGAGCATCGGCGCGTGGTCCTTTTCGCCCTCGCCGATGACGACGACGCCGCGCATCGACACGGTGTTGACCAGCTCACGCATCGCGTCGACGGCTGCCCCGTCACCGCCCTCTTTGTCGCCGCGGCCGACCCAGCGACCTGCGGCCATGGCCCCGGCCTCGGTGACGCGTACCAGTTCCAGAGCCAGGTTGCGGTCTGGGGCCTCACCGCGCGGTCTGCCCTGCGCGGGGGCCCCGGCGGCGGCGGCGGTCGAGTGGTCGCCCTCAACTGTCATGGTTGCCAATTGTCCCAGAAGCGGATCGGTCCGCTGGAACTGGGATACTTGGGGGATGACGGAGGAGCCGCCGCTGAATTCCCAGCGTGATGGGAGCGCCTCCGGCGCGCCGTCTCCGCCAGCGGGCCCCGCTCCCAGGCCGGCCAAACCCCGGCTGTTGCAGGACGGCCGGGACATGTTCTGGTCCCTGATACCGCTGGTCATCGGGTGCATCGTGCTGGCCGGCATGCTCGGTATGTGCTCGGTCCAGTTCGGCCACCACCAGGGCCCCGTCCCGTCCTACGACGCCGGTGCGGCCCTGCGCGCGGACGCCTCCGCGCTCGGCTTTCCCATCCGCCAGCCGCAGCTGCCCACCGGCTGGCAGGCCAACTCCGGCCACCGCGGCGGCATCCCGGGCGGCCGGACCGACCCCGCGAGCGGTCAACGGCTGAACGCGCCCGTTTCGGAGGTCGGGTACATCACCCCGACCGGGCTATACCTGAGCCTGACCCAGAGCAATGCCGACGAGGACAAGCTGGTCAATTCGATTCACCAGTCGGCCTACCCGACGGGGACCGTGGACGTCGGCGGCACCGGTTGGGTGGTCTATCAGGGCACCGGTCAGAACGGCGCAGACGCCGAGCCGATATGGACGACCCGGCTCAGCGACCCGGGCGGCGCCACCCAAATTGCGATAACCGGCGCCGGAAACACCGATCAGTTCCGTACGCTGGCGTCGGCGACGCAATCGCAACCGCCTTTGCCAAGCCGCTAATCCGCCAGCGCAAGCAGAGGGATCGCATCAACGTGACTGCACCAGAGGCTGATCTGTCCGGATGGTCGGCGGCACCGTTTAGCGCCGGCGGATACACCCATGACGTCTATCGCAAGGGCACCGGCCCCGGGGTGGTGTTGATTCCGGAAATCCCCGGGATCCATCCCGGAGTGCTCGCCCTGGGTAATCACCTGGTGGACAACGGGTTCACCGTCGCGATGCCGTCGTTGTTCGGCCAGCCGGGCAAGGCCAAAACGCCAGGTTACCTCCTTGGCGCCATCGGACGTGCTTGTGTGGCAAGGGAATTCGCGGCGCTCGCGCTGAACAAGCAGCGACCGGTGGCGTCGTTCCTGCGTGCGCTGGCTCGTGACCTCAACGCATCGACGCCGGGCAAGGGCGTCGGGGTGATCGGCCAGTGCTTCACCGGCGGCTTCGCGCTGGCCGCCGCGGTCGACGACAGCGTGCTGGCGCCGGTGCTGTCGCAGCCGTCGGTCCCGTTCCCGCTCGGAGCGGCGCGGCGCCGCGACCCCGGCTTGAGCGAATCCGAGCTGGCCACCGTAGCCGACCGGTGCGCCAACGACGGCCTGTGCGCCATGGGATTGCGGTTCAGCGAGGACAAGATGGCGCCCGGTGAGCGGTTCGCGACGCTCAAGCAGCGCCTCGGCGACGCCTTCGAGGTGATCGACATCGATTCGGGCCCCACCAATCAGCACGGCTTCGGCAAGATGGCGCACTCGGTGCTCACCGATGAAGTCCGCGAGCTCGACGGCCACCCCGCCTACGAGGCCCGTAAGCGAGTTGTCGAGTTCCTCACGCAACGCCTTTTCTAGGTTCATTCAGGAGATTTCGCACGCGCATGGCTAACGACGACCTGGTGGTCGAAACCGGCTACGGCCCGGTCCGGGGCATCGAAGAAAACGGCGTCAAGGCGTGGAAGGGCGTTCGGTACGCGGCGGCGCCGGTGGGCGACTTGCGTTTCCGCGCGCCGCAGCCGCCCGCGCGCAGTACCGAGGTCGCGGACGCCACCGCGTTCGGGCCGGCCTGCCCGCAACCGGTGTTTCCCAACATGCCACTGGATCTGGGCGCCCCGCAGGGCGAGGACTGCTTGCGGCTCAACGTCTGGGCATCGTCTGACACCCAGCCAGGTGACGCCAAACCGGTGATGGTCTGGCTGCACGGCGGCGCCTACGTCCTGGGGTCGAGCAGCCAGACGCTGTACGACGGCCGCAGGCTGGTCAGCCACGGCGACGTCGTCGTGGTGACCGTGAACTACCGGGTCGGGGTGCTCGGCTTTCTCGACCTGTCGTCGTTCGATTCCGGTGGGCGCCATTTCGAGTCGAACGTCGGGCTGCGCGACGCGCTGGCGGCGCTGGAATGGGTGCGAAACAACATTGCCGCCTTCGGCGGTGATCCGCGGCGGGTCACGCTGTTCGGCGAGTCCGCCGGGGCCGGGATGGTCACCACGCTGCTGGCCAGCCCGGCGGCCGAGGGTCTGTTCGCCCGGGCGATCGCGCAAAGCTCGCCGGCCACTTCGGTGTACGACCGCGAACGAGCCGGCCGGGTGGCCCGGGCGTTCCTCGACCGGCTGGGACTCGCCCCGGCGGAATCCCGCCGGCTGATCGACATCCCGATCGCGGCCATCCTGACCGCGACGCAACAGGTGTTCGACGAAGTGCCGGTGCGCAACCCGGGAACGCTGGCGTTCGTCCCGATCGTCGACGGCGAGGTGGTCAGCGACTATCCGGTCAAGCTGGCGCAGGAGGGCCGCTCACATCCGGTCCCGTTGATCATCGGCACCAACAAGCACGAGGCGGCGCTCTTCCGGTTGATGCGCTCACCGCTGATGCCCATCACGCCGAGCGCGATCACGTCGATGTTCAACCAGATCGCCGCCGAACAACCCGATCTGCAGTTGCCCACCGAGCAGGAGATCGGTTCGGCATATTCGCGAATGCGGCGCAGGGCAAGGAGTTTGAGCATCGCGACTGACGTCGGTTTCCGGATGCCGTCGGTGTGGCTCGCCGAGGGGCACGCCCGCGTGGCACCGGTGTATCTATACCGGTTCGATTACGCCACCCCGTTGTTGAAGCTGCTGATGGTCGGCGCCGCTCATGCTACCGAATTGCCGTTCGTGTGGGGCAATCTCGGCGCGCCCAAGGATCCCACGCTGAAGCTGGGCGGCACCAGGGCCGCCAAGGCGGTGTCCAAGCGGGTGCGGACCCGCTGGATCAACTTCGCCGCGCACGCCACGCCCACGGGCCCCGCCGGCGACCCGGAGTGGCCGTCGTATGCCGAGAGTGACCGTGCGTGTCTGATCATCGGCCGCCGCGACGCCGTCGCTTACGACGTGGACGCCGACATCCGCGCGGCCTGGGGTAGCGACATGGTGAGCTTCCGCTAGGCGGATGCCTTGCCCGCCAACGCTTGCCGTTTCATCTGGTCGAACATCTCGACGTAGTACGAAAGGCATTCCGACAGCGCCTGCTCGGTGTTGAACAGGGGCTGGTAACCGAGGTCGCGCGACGCCTTGGCGATCGAAAAGAAGTTGTCCAGATACAGCCGCTCGACGGCGAGCGGCTCGAGCAGCGGCGCCGGTATCCCGAATCGGAAATGCAGCCGCTGCCACCCCGTCATCGCCGCGCGCACGATGGGCCCGTTCACCCGGACCCGCGGCCACTTCTCTCCGCACGCCTCGACCACCGGCCTGGCGAACTCGAACATGTTGATGGGCTCGGCGTCGTTGATGAAGTACGCCTGGCCGGGCGCGGTGCCGCCGGGCGTCAGGTGTTCGGCGGCCAGGATGAAACCGTGAATCAGGTTGTGCACGTAGGAGTTGTCCAACCGGGCCGATTTGCGGCCGATCAGCACCTTGACGTGGCCGGCGATCACGCTTTCGAACAGCTTGCGGAACATCGTCTGGTCACCCCGGCCCCAGATGCCGCTGGGGCGAATCGCACAGGTCAACAGTCCGTCAACACCGTTCTGCCCCAACACGAATCGCTCGGCGATCACCTTGGTCTCGGTGTAGAGGTCATTGAACCGGTGGGTGTAGGGCAGCGTCTCGTCGCCGCCTGCGATGTTCTGACCGCCCATGACGACGCTGTTGGACGAGGTGTAGACGAAGCGCTGCACCCCGGCGGCCTGCCCGGCGCGGACCAGGTTCTCGGTGCCGCCGACGTTGACCCCGAAGCTGCGCTGCCGGTACTCGTCGGTCACCGATGCACCGCCCATCAGGTCGATGATCGCCGCGGTGTGGAAGACGGTGTCGATGCCGTCGACCGCCTGGGCGCACACGGCCGTGTCGGTGATGTCACCCTGCAGTACCTCCAGCTGCGGATGCGCCGGCAGCGGCGAGGGCGCACGGTCGAAGGAACGCACGAAATGCCCGCGGTCGAGCAAGGTGGACACCAGGTTGGCGCCGACGAATCCGGAGCCCCCGGTGACCAGGACACGGCCGAGTTCGGCCGTCAGCGATGGATCACCCATGGCCCAAAGCATAACTGAAACGTGTTCCAGTTCGTAAAAGGGTTTTCATCCACGCCCCCCGATGTCGCCGGATTCAGGCATCCTCAGGCTCGCCCGCCGCGAGCGCATCCTCGATCCTCTTGCGGGCGCCAGCTAAGTGCTCCTCGCACCGTTTAGCCAGTTGCTCGCCCCTTTCCCAGAGCTTCAGCGATTCATCTAGGTCCAGGCCGCCCTGCTCGAGCACCCGCACGACTTCGATCAGTTCGTCCCGGCAGGCTTCATAGGCCAGGTGACTAATAGGTGTAATGGATTTGCTCTCCTGAGGGACGGCGGCGTCGTCCCCGCCGTCGTTTCTACGCGCCATCGGAGGGTCCTTCGCTCACTGCGGCCACGGCGCCGTCGGCCACCCGCACCCGCAGTCGGGTGCCCGCCGGCGCGTCGTCGACCGACCGGAGCACCTGGTTCGTCGGCCCGATGGCCTGCACCACGGCGTAACCGCGGGCCAGTGTGGCCGCCGGCCCCAACGTGGCCAGCCGCGCGCGCAGGTGGCCGACCCGCTCGGTCTCGGTGGCGGCGAGGCGGGTGATGTCGCGGCGCATCGCCGACCGGGCGCGGTGCACCTCCTCGGCGCGCGCCGTCAGCGCCGCCAGCGGCTCGGCCAGCACCGGGCGGCTGCGGATCTGGGCCAGGGCCCGTTGCTCGCGGGTCACCCAGTTGCGCAATGCCTGCGCGCTGCGCCGGCGCAGGTCGTCGAGCAGCCGCAGCTCGGCGGCGGTGTCGGGGACCACCTTCTTCGCGGCGTCGGTGGGGGTGGCCGCGCGCAGATCCGCGACCAGATCGCACAGCGGGTTGTCGGGTTCGTGGCCGACCGCACTGATCACCGGGGTGCGGGAGGCCGCGATGGCGCGGCACAGCGTCTCGTCGGAGAACGGCAACAGGTCCTCGACGCTGCCGCCGCCGCGGGCGAGCACGATGACGTCGACATCGGCGTCGCGGTCGAGTTCGCCCAGCGCCTCGACGATCTGGGCGACCGCGTTGGGTCCCTGCACGGCGGTGTTACGGACCGCGAAGCGCACCCCGGGCCAGCGTGCGGCTGCCACGGTGGTGACGTCGCGTTCGGCGGCGCTGGCCCGCCCGGTGATCAGTCCAATCATGTTGGGCAGGAAGGGGATCGGACGCTTGAGCCGGGGATCGAAGAGGCCTTCGGCATCCAGCAGCCGGCGCAGCCGATCGATGCGGGCCAGCAGCTCACCCACCCCGACGGCGCGAATCTCGGACAGCCGCAACGAGAATGTGCCCCGGCCCGTGTAAAACGATGGCTTGCCGCGCACCACCACCTGCGTGCCCTCGGCCAGCTTCACCGGCGCGTTCAGCACCAGATCGCGCGGGCAGGTCACGGTCAGCGACATGTCGGCGGCCGGGTCACGCAGCACCATGAACACGGTTTTGGAATCCTGGCGCATCGAAATCTGGGCCAGCTGACCCTCGACCCAGACGGTGCCCAGCTTGTCGATCCAGCCCGCGACCCGGATGGCCACCGCGCGCACCGGAAACGGATTCTCGGCGGAGTTCGGTTCGGAGGTAACGGCCGGGGTCACTTCGCGTTCGCGCGGGTGATCCTGTTGGCGAGCAGCGTCTGGAACGGTGCCCGGCCCTTGGTGGCCTGCTCGTAGGCCAGCAGGGCTTCGAGCTCGTCGATGCTCAGCGACTGCAGGCGCGCCCGCAGCTGCGCCAGCGTCAGCGACGTGTAGTCCAGCTCGGTGACCACTTCCGGTTGCGGAACCGAGGCGCCGGCCGCCGGCTTCTTAGATTGCCGGGCCGGGCGGGTCAGGGCGCTGGCGTCCTCGTGCGCGTCGGCCACCGAGTACAGGGCGAACCGGCCCTCGGCCCTGCGCTCGCCTTCGCCGCCGTCCTGCAATGCGCCGTACGCCCCGTCGGCCGCGTCATCGATGTCCTCGTCGAAGGTCGCCCATTCCGGCTTCTCGTCCTTGGGCGGGAAGATCGATTCGAGGGTGCTGTCGCCCTTGATAGCCAGCTCGGCAAGGTTCTGTTGGAAGCGCATCACGATGTGCGCTGCCTGGCTGGCCAGTGTCATCGGGTACATCAGGATGGTTTTCGGCAGCCTGATGGTCTCTTCGACCGCGACTGTTGCCGCGCCGACCAGCAGCCGAACTCCATACGGTGCAGTGCCCATGGGTCCAAGATTGCCCTAAGCGGCGGCTAACTCCAAGCCCAGCGGCGCGAGCTGGCAAGCCCGTGTCCGCGGTAAGTACCCTGGACGTCATGCCGCCGACTATCGACATGGGGATTCCCGGCCTTGTGGGAGGACCAGCGCGTTCGGTAGCCGGCGACCCAGTCCGCAAGCGTGTGCTCCTGGCCGAACCGCGTGGTTACTGCGCGGGCGTCGACCGGGCCGTGGAGACCGTGGAACGCGCACTGGAAAAGCACGGGCCGCCGGTCTACGTGCGTCATGAGATCGTGCACAACCGCCACGTGGTCACCACCCTGGAAAAGGCCGGCGCGGTGTTCGTCGAGGAGACCGACGAGGTTCCCGAGGGGGCCATCGTGGTGTTTTCCGCGCACGGCGTCGCGCCCACGGTGCACGCCGCGGCCGCCGACCGGAACCTGCACACCATCGACGCCACCTGCCCGCTGGTGACCAAGGTGCACAACGAGGCCAGGCGTTTCGCGCGCAACGACTACGACATCCTGCTGATCGGCCACGAGGGCCACGAGGAGGTCATCGGGACCGCGGGGGAGGCGCCCGACCACGTGCAGCTGGTCGACGGGGTCGCCGCCGTCGACAACGTGACCGTGCGTGACGAGAACAAGGTGGTGTGGCTCTCACAGACCACGCTGTCGGTCGACGAGACCATGGAAATCGTCGAGCGGCTGCGGCAACGATTCCCCAAGCTGCAGGATCCGCCCAGCGACGACATCTGCTACGCGACCCAGAACCGCCAGGTGGCGGTCAAGGCGATGGCACCCGAGTGCGAGCTGGTGATCGTCGTCGGGTCCCGCAACTCCTCGAACTCGGTGCGGCTGGTCGAGGTCGCCTTGGGTGGCGGGGCCGCGGCCGCGCACCTGGTGGACTGGGCCGACGACATCGACCCGTCCTGGCTCGACGGCGTCACCACGGTGGGCGTCACCTCCGGGGCGTCGGTTCCCGAGGTCCTGGTCGAGGGCGTGCTAACGCGGCTGGCCGAGTGCGGCTTCGACGTGGTGCAGCCGGTCACGACCGCGCAGGAGACCCTGGTGTTCGCGTTGCCGCGGGAGATCCGGTCAGTTCGCTGAGCTTGCGACCTGCGCTAGACGTCGTATTCCCAGGATTCCGCCGGCGACCGGCCGGGCGTCCGCGTGCGGCTGCGCCGCTCGGTGTGCGGCTCGCGGGGCGGTTCCTGCGAACCGGCGCCCCGGTAGCGGACCTGGGAGATGGGGTGATGGGTTCCGTTCGTGCCGGTTGACGGCGGACGCCGGCGCCTCGGTTCATACGGCGGCGCGTACGGTTCGCGGCTTTCGTACCGGCCCCCGGAAGTCGGGCCGCTCGGCGGCTCATACCTGTCCCCGTAGGACTCAAAGCCGTCGAAACGGCTGCTCCGCGGGGTGGGCCGGTCGTAGGGGCTGCGGCGGGGGCGCGGTTCGCGACGCGGTTCCCGGGCCGATTGGCCACGCGGATCGGCGTCGGCGTCCGGCCTGGGCCGGCGGGACCGTCGGGGCGGCTCGGCGGCGTCATAATCGCGGGCCGACGCGGCGGTGCGGCGGGTGCTGCGCCGGGGACGTTCGGGCCGCTCGGCCGGTTCGGACCCGTCGCCCAACGGCTCGCGGGAATGCCGGGAACGGCTACGGGCCGAGCGGGTCGTGGAGCGGGTGCTGCGCGTCGTGCGGCGCGTCCTCGACGACGAGCTCGACCTGCGGGCGCGGCGGGCATCGGTGGTTTCGTCGGTGTCGTCGTCGTCGGTATCCGACTGCAGCACCGACTGCGCCTTGGCGACGATGCCATTGAAGAACGACTTGACGGCCACACCGGCGGCGTCCGGAGCGTCTTCAGAGGCGCGCGCCGATGTCCTTGTCTTGTAGGCGTTTCCGAAATACCAGCGGGCCAGTCCGATCGCCAGCACGCCGCCGGCGGTGCCCAGCATCAGCGGGAAGCGCTCGATCAGCGGATAGCCACAGTTGATCAGCAGGTCTTTGAGGCGGCCGACCTTGGCATCGTGGAACAGCCAGTAGGCGCCCGGCACCGCGCCGAACAGGATCAGGGGCGGCTGGATGATCGTGGTGAAGATGCCGTCCTGGCGTACCGCCAGCACCGCCGCCACGCAGCCGGCTATATAGAAGCCCGCGAAGACGTGGGTCAGCTCCTTGTGACCAGCGTCGATTCCGTAACCGATGGCGGTCGCGGTGACGGCGATAAGCAGGGCTGCGTACCAGGGGACACCTGGGATGTTTGGAAGGATCGAACGGTGACCATCCGCCACCGTCGAACTCGCCCGCTGTGCTGACACATGTAGACCGTACCGGGAATGGGCCGAAAGGCCCGTAAATACCTCGTTGCGATCCTGCGCGCGCCATGCCGGCGTGCAGTATCGGCGGTGATCAACGGTCCCCGGCGCCCGTGGTCGCCAGGACCCCTAGACTTGGTTCCCCGTGAGCCTGAGCCTGGGAATAGTGGGGTTGCCCAACGTCGGCAAGTCGACCTTGTTCAACGCGCTGACCCGGAACAACGTGGTGGCGGCCAACTACCCGTTCGCGACGATCGAGCCCAACGAGGGCGTCGTCCCGCTGCCCGATCCCCGGCTGGACAAGCTGGCCGAGATGTTCGGCTCCGAGAAGATCGTTCCGGCGCCGGTCACGTTCGTCGACATCGCCGGAATCGTGAAGGGCGCCTCCGAGGGCGCCGGCCTGGGCAACAAGTTCCTGGCCAACATCCGCGAGTGTGACGCGATCTGCCAGGTGGTGCGGGTGTTCGCCGACGACGACGTGGTGCACGTGGACGGCAAGGTCGACCCGCGCGCCGACATCGAGGTGATCGAGACCGAGCTGATCCTCGCCGACATGCAGACCCTGGAGAAGGCCGTGCCGCGGCTGGAGAAGGAAGCCCGCAACAACAAGGAGCGCAAGCCGGTGCACGAGGCCGCCGTCGCCGCGGAGGCGGTGCTGGACTCGGGCAAGACGCTGTTTGCGGCCGGCGTCGACGCCGCACCGCTGCGCGAGCTGAACCTGATGACCACCAAGCCGTTTCTGTACGTGTTCAACGCCGACGAGTCAGTGCTGACCGACGATGCCCGCAAGGCCGAGCTGTCCGCGATGGTCGCCCCCGCGGACGCGGTGTTCCTCGACGCGAAGATCGAGGCCGAACTCCAAGAGCTCGACGACGAGTCGGCCGCCGAGCTGCTGGAGTCGATCGGGCAAACCGAGCGGGGACTGGATGCCTTGGCGCGGGCCGGTTTTCACACCCTCAAGCTGCAGACCTACCTGACGGCGGGCCCAAAAGAGGCGCGCGCGTGGGTGATTCATCAGGGCGACACCGCACCGAAGGCCGCCGGGGTGATCCACACCGATTTCGAAAAGGGCTTCATCAAAGCCGAGATCGTCTCCTACGACGACCTCATCGCCGCTGGCTCGATGGCGGCGGCCAAAGCGGCGGGCAAGGTCCGCATGGAGGGCAAGGACTACGTGATGGCCGACGGCGACGTGGTCGAGTTCCGGTTCAACGTCTAGGGGCTGCCTCGCACGCCGTCGGCAACGCGATTTGCGCGCGTACACACCCATTCGACTACGCGGAGAACATCTTTCACCGTATGGGTTTGCCGACCCGAACTAGGATCATGGAATTGCACCGGGAAGGGCCGGCGTTGGCGTCCCGGGTAGGTGCGGAGCGATGGGTTGAGCCTCACACGCGTCGAAGTGGCCGAGTGCTCGGTGGAACAAAGTCGTCAGCATCAGGTAGCCAACCCGGTGAAGACGGCGTCTAGTAGCGCGTCGATGTAGGCCTCCGACAGGTCGCTGTGCTCGTAGGGAACAAGCAGGCGGTGATAAACGGGCCCATAAAGCAGATCGAGGACGACGTCGGGATCGAGCCCCTCTCGAAGCTCCGAGGAGTCGATCCCGCGCCGGACGACGGATCGGGCGCGTGCTCGCCGGGGCTCGACCCAGCGTGTGGTCATCGCGTTGCGCAATTCGTCATCGATCTGGGCCCGTCCGATCAAGATGCGCAATATATGGCCGTGCGGAGTCCGGTACAGGCGGACCAGGGATCTCAGTGATGCCGCCAAGCTTTCGCGGGCGGTGCCACGTTCGACGATCGGAGCGGCCCGATCCACTTCGGCGAGGAACGCATCCATCACCACCGTGGAGATGTTCGGCCACCTCCGGTAGATCGTCGTCTTGGCGACCCCCGTTCTTTGAGCCAGCCGTTCCACGGTGAGCGCATCGAATCCCATTTCGGTGCCGAGCTCCAACGCGGCCCGCAGAATCATCGCCGTCGTCTTCTCGCTCCTCGTCGGCCCTCCGCTTCGCTGCCCATCCGATTCCGTTGCCGACATCACGGGCTCCTCTTCATCCAAGGCGTCTTCATTTAGGGCGTCTTCATCCAAGGCGTTTCATTTAGGGCGTCTTCATCCAGGGCATCGCTGGGTACGACGATATCTCCGTTTGACAACAATCGCTACGCTACGTAGCGTTGTTTGAGCGACGATTCTTATAACCACGGGAGGGTGCATGAGCGTCGACCACCTCAGCGAAGACCTGCGCGGCAAGGTAGCGATCGTGACCGGCGCGGCCAGCGGCATCGGTCGGGCCATTACCCGACAGTTGATCGAATACGGCGTCAATGTCGTCGCCGAAGACATCGACCCCGCGATCGAGCATCTGTACTCCGACATCGACACGGTGGCGCCACTCGTCGGTGACGTCGCTCAGGAACAAACGGCGAACGACGCGGTCGAGTTGGCCAGTCGCCGCTTCGGCCAACTCGACATCCTGCTCAACAACGCCGGCACCATCATCAACAAGCCGGTCATCGACACGACCCTGGAAGACTGGAATCACATCCTCGATACCAACGTCACCGGGGCGTTTCTTCACACCCGAGAGGCGATGCGCGCAATGATTCCCCGCCGGAGTGGCGCCATCGTGAACATCGGTTCGTACGCCTGCTTTCAAAGCTTCAAGACGATTTCGGCCTACGCCGCGTCCAAAGGAGCGCTCGCGCAGCTGACCCGCACGTCCGCCCTGGAGGCTATCGATGACGGCATCCGGATCAACGCCCTCGGCGTCGGTGATGTCGTCACCAACATCCTGGGCGATCCAGAAAACCTGGTCGAGCATGGGAAAGGCGCGCCCGTCCAACGCGCCGCGGATCCCGCCGAAATAGCCCATGTCGCAGCCTTTTTAGCCTCCGGCTTGGCGAGTTACGCCGTGGGCGCCGTCTGGATGATCGACGGGGGTATGAGCGTCGCTATCCCAAACTGATCGGGTGCCTCGGTGTCTCCCTTCTGAACGGGCCGCTTCTGGTGACTCGAGCGGTTATCGCAAGCATTCGCGTTATCCCGTCAGTCGCATCAGCGCGATACGCGGACAGTCTGTTCATGGATGACTAAGGTTGGAGCACGATGCGGTGGCGGGGTGTGTGTCACGTCGAGTTCGCGGTGCTGGACTACGACGACTCCATCGCGTTCTACGACGCGTTGTTCGGCTGGCTCGGCTACAGCAGCTTCTCGTCGCTCAACATGGAATACGAGTCGACGTATTACATGACGCGAAACGTCAACCCGCACAGTTACATCGGCATCCAACCCGCGCGGACCGGGGCGAAGCTGACGCACGCCGACCAGGCGGTCGGCATCAATCACATTGCGCTGTGGGCCCGCAACGGGGCAGAGGTCGACCGCTTCCACCGCGAATTCTTGGTCGCGCGCGACATCCCGGTCACCGACGAACCCAAGGAATACCCGCAGTACTGGGCCGGCTACTACGCGGTCTTCTTCGACGACCCGATCAACGGGATCCATTGGGAACTGGCCGCTGTGCCGAAAGTGCCTACTCCCCGCCAACTTTGGTCGTTCTACCGCGCCCTCCGCGCGTTCGCCAGGAACCGACCGGATCTGGCGAAGACGGTGCCGGGCGTCGCCTGGCAGGCCAGGAGAACCCTTCCGGGCCGGTGATTCGGCGCGTCGGGTCACGGTCTGGACGGGCGAGAAACGGGCGGCATATGCCGGACGCGCGAGGCCGCCAAACGAAGCTCGCGTCCAGAAAACGAACGTCGGACTGGTTGCAAGTCTTGGGCGTCGTCGTCCGATGACGTACGTTGAGCACAGCGACGGGCTCGAACGGGTTCGTCGGAACTCGTTGAACGCCATCCGGGCCGAGCGGTTCTCCTACGGCACTCTGGCGCCAGACGAGTAACTGTCTTGAGCTACGCGGCGTGCCAGCCATCCACATGGCCCAACGGGGAAGTAAAAACTCGAAAGGCGGGGCTGTGGCTGACCACGCCGATACCTGGCACCTGGCGACGGCTCAACGCGATCGATTGCTCAACGTCCTTGAGTTCGAGTGCATCGTTTCCGGACTACACAGAGCGACCGCCCAGGAAGTGTCTTTTGCCGCGATCGGGTCATGCCTTCGAGCAAGACTGCTGCTAGCGCAACTGGGGAACGAACCGAGGCGAACGCCTGCAGGCCGCCGCCCCGATGCGTCAGCGCCCGCGCTGGGTGGCCAGGCGGATAAGACACCACCAGGCCGGCCAGTCGAACCTCCGCCGCCCTCCAGCGGCGATACCCACCCGTTCGCCGAGGGCCTGGAAGACCGCCTTCGGGCGCGACAGCGCAATACGGTCCGGGCCCAGCTGTTTGCCGCCGATGCCCACAATCGGGCGGCCCGAGTTCACGATCGCGCTATAAGCGCGGGACTAGGTGACGTCGCAGCGCATAGACAAGCGGCCGAGAGCCACCGCGCCGCTCAAGCTGACGCCATCCTGCGGCGCTGGACATATTTGACGGCAGCCACCCGAGATCGCATTAGCGAAACCGGTGCCGAAGGATCGACTGGCACCTGAACTCGTCAGGATGCCCGCCACTGTGATGGCGGTCGGAGGTGTCGGGGGCGGCGCTTAGCATTCCGTGCTCAGACGCCCACCGCGCTCACCTGGAGGCACCGCATGAAATTCATATCGACCCGCATCATCACGGCCGACGTCAGGCGGCTCGTCGATTTCTACCAGCTGGTCACGGGGGTCTCGGCCGTCTGGGGCAACGAGCTTTTCGCCGAGATCCCGACGCCGATCGGCACGCTGGCCATCGGCAGTGATAAGACCGTCCCGCTGTTCGGCGACGGTTCCGCCGAACCCGGGGCCAACCGGAGCGCCATCCTGGAATTCATCGTCGAGGACGTGGACTCCGAATACGCGCGCCTCCGCGAGCACGTCGGCGAGGTGGTGACGGAGCCGACCACGATGCCCTGGGGCAACCGCGCACTGTTGTTTCGGGATCCGGATGGAAACCTGGTCAACCTGTTCACCCCGGTGACGCAGGAGGCGCGTGCCAAGTTCGGAGTATGACCGGCCCGCAGAGCGACCCTTCAAATTGAGCACGCTCAGTGGTTTCATTGACCTATCAATGCTTCCTACGTGGGGTGTAACGAAGGGAATCCGTCATGGCCAGTGTCCCGAGTCGCCAGGCTCGCTTGGCGCATGCGACCAAGCATGCCGAATTATGGAATGCCGGGAAGAAGGACGCATGGGTAGCGTCTTGGCGCACGATCTGTCCGGGCGAGGTGCGCATGTTCGATCCGGTCGGTACGGCCGAAAAGCACGGCTTCGACGTCGCCACCTCTGACGCGTTCGACATGTTCCAGTCCATCCTCAAGATCAAGATGATCACCGTTCAGGTGAACGGCAACGAGATGGCCTGGGTCTGTGAGAATCGCTTCGGTACTGAGCCCAACGTTCAAATGGCTTACAGCATTGAGACTTTCGCATGGGACGACGACGGAAATCTTCTGATCAAGACCTACTATCCGATGCCTGAGACCGTCGGCTCCGAGAGTGACCCCTACGCCCATCTCCTCGACGGCCGCCAGTAGTCGCCCGTAATTGCTACTTGCCCGGATGCCGGTATCGAGAAAGTGTGAGGGGATGCAGACGGTGAAGCGGACAGCGAGCGTGGTGGTGGGCGGCGCCTTGGCGCTGGGCGTTCTGGGTCTCGCCGGTGGCCCCGTCGCCGCGGCGGCCCCGGCGCCCACCGGCCACTGGTGTCCCGGCGATCCGTGGAACCCCGCCTGGGGAAATGTCTTGGACTGGGACTGGCATCAATGCCACGACTGGCAAAGGCCCGGGGGCCCGTCCGCGCCCGCGGGCTGGGGGCCCTGGGGACCGCCACCGGCGTGGGCCCCGCCGCAGCCACCGCAACCGGCTTGGGCGCCCGGGGCTCAGATGATGTGGAACCCGACCGGTGCCGGCAACTGGGGAATCTGGAACAACGGAATCTGGACGCCCATCTGATCCGACATCTCCCTGTGTGAGGAACTGGCCGCTACGGCGCCTGGCGGTCGAAGCAATGGGCCGCCGCAGCGTTAGGGTGAGCTGTGGCCGCCGAGGATCGTCTCGAGCCGCCCGCGGAGTCGGAACGGCGGGCGCACGCGCTCGACGAGCGCGAAGATTCCGTTGCCCGACGCGAGGCGGAGTTGAAAAGGCGGGAATTTCAGGCCGGTAGACGAGACCGGGTCGCCGACCAGCGTGAGCAGATCGCCGACGACCGCGAGCGGGCGGCCGACGAACGCGAGCAGCGAGCGGACGAACGCGAGGGCTCGGCCGCGGAGCGCGAACGCGAGCGGCTGCGGCGCGTGGACGAACGAGGCAAGCGCGTGCGAGCCCGCGCCAAGCGAGAGCAAGCCGACGTCGATCGGGAGACGGCGCAAAGCGAACGAAGCCGGGACAAGGCTTAGGCCTCCGCGGCAAGCGCCCGGGGGCCGAGGGCGGGCGCTCGGCAACCGCAGGCGCTTAGCCGCCGAAAATATACCGGTGCCTAATAAGTTTGCTCTAGGTGCGGCGCACGTCATGGTCTGAATAGCGAATGACCTGCGCCACAAATTTTGGTTCACGACAATTGTTATTGCTAGCCTCCCTGCCCATGGTCGTTATTGCATCATTGATGTCGTTAATCAGTCAGGTCTCCGGCACGCCCTATATTGCGGGTGGAGATTCGCCCGCCGGGACCGATTGTTCGGGACTCGCGTCCTGGATTGCTAATGCAGCAACTGACAGGCCCGTTTTCGGGGATCGATTCAACACCGGAAACGAAGAGGGTGCATTGTTGGCGCGCGGCTTCCAATATGGAACCGCCCCCAACGCGTTGGTCATCGGCTGGAACGGTGGCCACACGGCGGTGACGCTGCCGGACGGAACGGCGGTCTCCAGCGGTGAGCGTGGCGGGGTGCACATGGGCGGTGCGGGCGCCTACCAGGCCGGATTCACGCACCATATGTTCCTTCCGATGCCCGCGGAGGACGCGCCGCCGCCGCCGCTGTTCGCTCCGCCGCCCCCGCCCGACGCGCCGCCGCCTCCGCCGGACGCGCCGCCGCCCGCGCCCGACGCTCCTGCGCCGCCACCGGATGCGCCGCCGCCACCGCCGGACGCTCCGCCGCCACCGGCCGTCCTGATCGACGCTCCGGCGCCGCCGGCTCCGCCCGGAATGTGAATTACATTTATCCGGCCACGCAGGAATTGCGAATTGATAACAAAATACATCCGACGTAGTTCGCCATAATGGATTGTGTCCTCGGTAGCGCGAGCCGAATCGGGTGGCAGTATCGGTAGTGAAATACTCCCGGCATCGTCCGGTTTGTGAGCTCCGCCACTGGAACCGTGCGGCGCAAGTGGGCTCATGCGTCTTGAGAGACGCATGAGCCCACTTTGCTCTGACCATTACTTAAAGCAAATTACGGCCAGCAGTCCTCCGTCGCGGCGGTCCGCCACCAATCGCGGCCGGATAGGCTGGCGCTGCCCGCGGAGACCGGGCGGGCGTAACCAGAAGCAGCGAACCTAGGCGGGGCCGCAATGATCTTCATCGTCGTCAAGTTCGAAACCAAACCCGACTGGACCGACCGCTGGCCGGATCTCGTCGCCTCGTTCACCGCGGCGACTCGGGCCGAGGAAGGCAATCTGTGGTTCGAGTGGTCGCGCAGCCTGGACAACCCGGCGGAGTACGTCTTGGTGGAGGCGTTCCGCGACGATGAGGCCGGCGGTGTCCATGTCAACAGCGATCACTTCAAGCGCTTCATGCAGGAACTCCCGCCCGCGCTGAAGTCCACCCCGAAGATCATCAATCAGACCATCGATGCCACGGGTTGGTCTGAGATGGGCGAGGTGGCGGTCGACTGACCCTCGACTAGCCGATTGATATCTCGATTTCATCGCCCAGGGCATAGCCCGGTGCGAGCGGAAGCCGGTCACCGCTCCAGAACGACCCGGGGTCGAAGTAGTTCGAATACTTCTCGGTGGTGAGCAACCCCATCTCCTCGTAGGTGATTGCCACGGTTTCCGCGCAGTAGGCCACTTCCAGGCCGAGCCGCTGGCGTTCCTTGCGCCGCTGTGTCGATTCGCGAACCTTCCTGTCCACGAACGGGATTCCCCGCCCCCAGTCGTAGGCGTTCGGGAGCCGGCCGCGCAGCCATCGGCCGGTCAACCGCATGGTGGTGGGAAACGCGGTGCCGTCCATCCGCGCGATCACGCGCAGCAGCTTGTTCTCTTGCTCCCGGGTGGCCGGCGGCGTCAGCTGGCGTAGCCAGCACCGTTGGTGGTAACGCTGCGACCACTGCGTGACCGATTGGGCAAGGTCGTTGAGTTGCACGCCACGATGATTCGTCCCCGTCCACAGGTCGACGAGCTTGTCACCCAGTTCGGCGTGCCAGATCAGCGGCGGCAGGTCGTCAATGGCCACCGTCATGCCGACGTGGTTCACCGGGCTGTTCGTCAGCGTCTGGATCGCGCGGTCCGGTCCCGAGCCGCCGCGAAACAGCCAAAGGTCGCCGGTGCGGGTCTCTTCGAGCGCTTGGTTCAAGGTGAGCATCTTGGTAAGCCCGTCCGCCGCTGCAGGTTTCGCCGTTGTCGTCGCCACTATCAGCCCGCCGGCACGGCGCGCGTGATCCGTCGCCGTGCGTTGCGGGCACACAAGTCAACCACAACCGGGCCACAACGATCCGGCGGCGCATAGCCTGATGTCATGCGCAATGTGTGGAAGTGGCTGGGGTTGGCGGGTGCCGCCGGTGTCGTCGCCGGGGGCGTGCTGGTCGTCCGCGACCAGCGCAAGCGGCGGGCATACACCGCGGACGAGGTCCGCGATCGCCTGCATCAGCGATTGGCCGAATACAACGGCGACGGCGTTCAGTCCGGCTCGGAATCGGCCGGCGACTCGACGGCGAACAAGCGGTAGGTGCCCGAAAAGCCCTTCAGCTCCACATTGCGGCCGTCGTCGAACCGGACGCCGTCGGAATCGGAAAGCGCGTCTCGCACCGGCTGACTCACCAGAATCTGCCCACCCACCGCTTGGGCGGCGACCCGGGCCGCCATCGCGACGTTGCGGCCGAACAGGTCGTCGCCACGGCGCACCGAGCGGCCCATGTGGATCCCGATCCGAACGCGAATCTCCTCGCGCCGCTTGCGGTTTGCCTGCCTGCGCAACGCATGCTGCAGGTCGATACCGCACCGGACCGCCTCCTCGGCGCGGGAGAAGGCGATCATGAATCCGTCGCCCTGGCTCTTCACCACATGACCGGACCGTCGCCGCACCAGATCCGAGACCAGCTTGTCGTGCGAGCTGATCAGCTTGACGAAGGCCCGGTCGCCGATCCGCTCGTTGAGTGCGGTGGACTCCTCGATGTCGGAGAACAAGATCACCACCCGGCCGTCGGGAGTGACGCGAGCAAGGTCGGGTCGCTCGACTTCGGCCCAGTCCGCGAGGTCTTCGATGCTGCTGCGCACCACGGCGCCGAAGCCTTCCTTGCGCATCAGGTTGGCGGTGTTCCACACCCTCTTGACGGCCTCGCGCCCGCCCGACAGCAACTGGTTGCGGGTGTCGGTCCGCTGGCGCAGCTCGTCGAGTTGCTGTTGGCTGCGCACCAGCAACCGCCACAACACAATCAGCGCGATACCTTCGATCGCGGCGATCCCGGCCAGAACGTAGACCGTGACGTGCAGCGGGTCAGCCATGCCGGTCATCCTTTCAAGGCCGCGGTCCGCCCAGGTTGTCGGCCCTATCGGCAGTGTCTAGTGTTGAGTCCGCCGGCCGCGGGTAGTGATCTCAAGGGAGCCGATCAGGTGACTTTCGGGAGGAGCGGTTTTGGCCGACGACGACAGTAACCCATCTGACCTGCTGGTGATCTTCGGAATCACCGGGGACCTGGCGCGGAAAATGACGTTCCGGGCGCTGTACCGGCTCGAGCGCCGCGACATGCTGAACCACCCGATCGTGGGCGTGGCCAGTGACGACATCACCCTCGAACAGCTGCAGGACCGGGCGCGCGACGCCATCAAGGCATCGGGGGAGCAGTTCGACGACGCGGTCTTCGATCGGCTGGCGGACCGGCTGTCCTACCTGCACGGCGACGTCACCGACGCCGGCCTCTACACGCAGCTCGCCAAGAAGATCCCGTCGGATTCCCATCCGCTCTACTACCTGGAGATGCCGCCCGCCCTGTTCGCGCCCATCGTGGAGAACCTGGCGAAAGCCGACCTGCTGGAGCGGGCCCGGGTGGCGGTGGAAAAACCGTTCGGCCACGACTTGGACTCGGCGCGCGACCTCAACGCCCGACTGCGCGCGGTTCTCGACGAAGACCAAATCCTGCGCGTGGACCACTTTTTGGGCAAACAACCCGTCGAGGAACTGCAATACCTGCGGTTCGCGAACAACGGCCTGGCCAAGCTGTGGGACCGCGACAGCATCTCCGAAATCCACATCACCATGGCCGAGGATTTCGGGATCGAGGACCGCGGCAAGTTCTACGACGCGGTGGGCACGCTTCGCGACGTGGTGCAAAACCACCTGCTGCAGGTGCTTGCCCTGGTCGCCATGGAGCCCCCGGTCGGCGCCGGCGCCGACGACCTGAACGACAAGAAGGCCGAGGTCTTTCGGGCGATGCCCGCCCTGGATCCGGAGCGCTGCGTGCGCGGACAGTACCGCGGCTACACCGATGTCGCCGGTGTCGCAAAGGATTCCACCACCGAGACCTACATTGCGCTGCGGACCGAGATCGACAACTGGCGGTGGGCCGGCGTGCCGATTTTCCTACGCGCCGGAAAAGCGTTGCCGGACAAGGTCACCGAGGTCCGGATGTTTCTGCACCACGTTCCGGGCTTTTCGTTTCTGCCCAATCGCCGCCCGCCCGAGTGCAATCAGATCGTGCTGCGCATCGACCCCGATCCCGGGATGCGGCTGCAGTTGTCCGCGCAGGCCGGCGATTCCTGGCACGACGTTCACCTGGATTCGTCGTTCGCCGAGGATCTCGGCGAACCGGTACGGCCCTATGAACGCCTGCTTTACGCCGCGTTCAACGGCGATCACCAGTTGTTCGCCCGCGAAGACGCCATCGAAGAGACGTGGCGAATCGTGCAGCCGGTGCTGGACAAGCCGGGCCGAATCCATCACTACGACCAGGGCTCCTGGGGGCCCGAGGCCGCGAAGGCGCTGCTGCGTGGTCACCACAGCTGGCAAGAGCCGTGGCTGCCGCGCAGCACGCCCAAGGAACAGTAAGGAGACGAGGGACACGATGCAGCTTGGAATGATCGGCCTCGGCCGGATGGGCGCGAACATCGTCCGCCGCGTGGTCAAGGACGGACACGAATGTGTGGTCTACGACCACAATCCCGACGCGGTCAAGGCGATGGAGGGTGAGGACAAAACCACCGGGGTGTCCTCGCTGAAAGAACTCGCCGAGAAGCTGAAGGCACCGCGACTGATCTGGGTTATGGTCCCGGCCGGAACCATCACGACCGGGGTGATCGACGAGCTGGCCGAGACGCTGGACTCCGGAGACATCGTCATCGACGGCGGCAACTCCTACTACCGAGACGACATCCGTCACGCAAAGACGCTGTCGGAGAAGGGAATTCACCTACTCGACTGTGGCACCAGCGGCGGCGTGTGGGGCCGGGAGCGCGGCTACTGCCTGATGATCGGCGGCGACGACGAGGCTTTCCTGCACGCCGAGCCGATCTTCGCCAGCGTCGCACCGGGCGTCGACGCCGCGGCGCGCACGCCGGGCCGCGAAGGCGAGGTCGAGCGGTCGGAGCAGGGCTATCTGCATTGCGGCCCGTCCGGCGCCGGGCACTTCGTGAAGATGGTGCACAACGGCATCGAGTACGGCATGATGGCCTCGCTCGCCGAGGGGCTGAACATCCTGCGCAACGCCGACATCGGCAAGCACGTGCAGGAGGGCGACGCCGAAACCGCGCCGCTGGAACACCCCGAGTTCTACCAGTACGACTTCGACATTCCCGAGGTCGCCGAGGTGTGGCGGCGCGGCAGCGTCATCGGCTCCTGGTTGCTGGATCTGACGGCCATCGCGTTGCACGAATCGCCGGACCTGAAGGAGTTCTCCGGCCGGGTCTCCGACTCCGGGGAGGGCCGCTGGACCGCCATCGCGGCGATCGACGAGGGAGTGCCGTCACCGGTGCTGACCACCGCGCTGCAGTCCCGCTTCGCCTCGCGCTCGCTCGACGACTTCGCCAACAAGGCACTCTCGGCGATGCGCAAGCAATTCGGCGGGCACGCCGAGAAGCCGGCGAACTAGCGGCGGTTGACGAGGGCGGCGTAGCCGGGCGAAGCGGGTCGCCGCCATTGAACTAGCGGCGGTTGACGAAGGCCACCACCGCGTCGCTGAACGCGTCGTTGTTGTCGCCGGCCGCGGTGTGGCCGGCGTTGGACAGCTCGACGAATTCCGCGCGCGGGACGGTAGCCAGGAAGTGCCGCACGCCCTCCGGGCTCACCACGTCGGACAGCTTTCCGCGGATCAGCAACACGGGAATGGTCAGACTCTTGGCGGCCTGCTCGAAGCTCTCGGTGCGCAGTTCGGGATCGTCGCCGGGCTTGGTCATGAACGCCGGGTCCCAGTGCCAATACCAGCGGCCGTCGCGCAGGCGCAGGTTCTTCTTCAGGCCCTCGGGGCTGCGTGGCTTGCTCCGGTAGGGCAGGTAGGCGGCGACGGCGTCGGCCGCCTGCTCCAGCGAGTCGAAGCCGTCGAGGCCGCTGAACATGAAGTCGCGGATGCGGGCGCTGCCGCCCTTTTCGAACCGGGGCACCACGTCGACGAGCACCAATCGGGTGACCCTCGCCGGACCGGCCCGGTACGCGGCCAGGATGCCGGTCAGGCCGCCCATGCTGGCCCCGATGATGGTCACCGGGCGACCGATCGCCTCGAGGACCCGCATGACGTCGCCCGTCAGCGTCTCGATCTCGTAGTCGGCGTCGGGCGAGCGCGCGCTGTCCCCGTGTCCCCGCGAGTCGAGCGCCACCACGTGCAGCCCCTCATCGGCCAGCGTTTGACCGGTGTTCTTCCAGGAAAACCGGTTCTGGCCGCCCCCGTGCAACATCAGGATGCTCGGCCGCCCGGCACCGCCGGAGCCGCGATTCCATTCGTCGGCGACCAGGGTGATCCCGCCGACACCGGCAAACTCAACCGTCTCGGGACTGCTGCTGACGGTACTCATGCGATCTGACGTTACATAGGCCGGTTAAGCACTGTTGCGCGGGTGGACGACGCGGTGAGTTTTCGTCGGCGCCCGGGTCTAGCAATGCAGAAACGCACGAGCCGTCAAGGAGGCCGAAGGACATGCCATCGATCACCCCGTCGTTGTGGTTCGACGACAACCTGGAGGAAGCCGCCAAGTTCTACACCTCGGTGTTCCCCAACTCCCACATCGAGGGTTTCAACCAGACCACCGACGCCGGACCTGGCGAACCCGGGACCGTCCTGTCCGGCAGCTTCGTGCTGGACGGCACCCGGTTCATCGGGATCAACGGCGGTCCGCACTTCCAGTTCAGCGAAGCGGTGTCCTTCACGATCCACTGCAAGGACCAGGACGAGGTCGACTACTACTGGGACCGGTTGACCGACGGGGGCGAGGAATCGCAATGCGGCTGGCTCAAGGACCGCTTCGGGCTGAGCTGGCAAATCGTCCCGGACCGGCTCTACGAACTGATCAGCGATCCGGATCGCGACCGGGCGGCGGCGGCCACCAACGCGATGTATGGCATGCGCAAGATCGTCGTCGCCGAGCTGGAGCGGGCCGCCGCACTGCAACAGTGAAAACCGCTGATACAGCGGTGTTTTGACGCCATATCGACCAGGGTCGGTGCGTCGCGCGGCCGCACAGGTTAGGTTGATCCCTGCGGAGACGTCGAGCAGGGAGTGAACATGGCTGAACCAGGCTGGATCGACGTGACCGGGCCTGCGGGCGATCTCAAGTGCCTCACCTGGGGGCCGAACGACGGTCCCATCGCGTTGTGCCTGCATGGCTTCCCCGACACGCCCTATGGCTGGCGCAAAGTCGCGCCGCGGCTCGCGTCGGCGGGCTGGCGGGTGGTCGCGCCTTTCATGCGCGGATACGCGCCGTCGTCGATCCCGGTCGACGGCAGCTATCAGGTCGGTGCGCTGATGGACGACGCCCTGCGGGTCCGTGAGGCCGCGGGCGGCACCGACAACGACGTGATCATCGGCCACGATTGGGGCGCGATCGCCGGGACCGGGCTGGCCGCCATGCCCGACAGCCCGTTCACCAAGGCGGTGATCATGTCGGTGCCACCGTCGGCGGCGTTCCGGCGGCGCGGGGGTGGCGCCGCCGAGCGGGGCCGGCTGGCCGCGCATCTGGCGCGCCAGGTGTTCCGCAGCTGGTACATCGTGTACTTCCAATTGCCTTGGCTGCCTGAGCGTTCCGCGTCCTGGGTGTTGCCGCTGCTGTGGCGGCGGTGGTCGCCCGGTTATCGCGCCGACGAGGATCTGCGGCACGTCGACGCCGCGATCGGGGCGCCGGAGAGCTGGCGGGCGGCGCTGGGACCGTACCGCGCCACCATCCGCAACACCCGGCCGTCGGCGCGGTATGCCGAGCTGAATCAGCTGTGGACCGAAGAACCCCTGCTGCCCTGCCTGTACCTGCACGGCCGCGACGACGGTTGCATGACACCGGCTTTCACGCGCTGGGCCGAAAAGGTGTTGCCCCCGGGCAGCGAGGTCGGCATCGTCGAACATGCCGGGCACTTCCTGCAGCTTGAACAGCCCGACAAGGTCGCCGACCTGGTGCTCGGGTTCATCGGTTCGCCGGGCTGACACCGTGGCCATCGCCGTACCGGGGCACCGGATGGCCGCCGTCGACGCGCAGTTCTACTGGATGTCGGCCAAGATCCCCAACGACGAGTTTCTGCTGTACGCCTTCGACGGCGAGGCCGCCGACTACCCGCACGCCGTCGAGCGACTCCGCGGGCGGGCCCACGCCGAGCCGGCGCTGACGATACGGCTGAAAGACCGCGGCCGGTTGCGCTACCCGCGGTGGGTGCCGGCGGCCGTCACGCCCGAGCAGGTCGTCCGCCACGAGTTGGCCCATGACAGCTGGGACGGCGTGCTGGCCGCGGTCGCCGGCCTCGCGGCCGACCAGCTGGACATTCGCCGAATGGCCTGGCGGCTGCACGTTTTCACCCCGGTGCGCGGCATTCCGGGCGTCGCCGGACCGGGGACGGTCGCGGTGCTGCAGGTCGCGCACGCGCTGGCCGACGGCGCCCGCTCCGCGGCCATGGCGGCCTGGCTGTTCGGCAGGTCCGAGCCGGTGCCGCCGGTGCCCGTCCCACGCCCCGGGTTCCTGCCCTGGCGGGCGGTCCACGCGGCGCGGACCCACCGCGCGCTGGAACGCGACATCCGCGCGGGCCGGCTGGCCGCCGGGGCCGGGTCGCGTCCGGTGCTGCAGACGAACGCATGTCCCGGCGGCGCCCGCGCGGCGCGGACGTTGGTGCGTCATCGCTCCCAGCTGCCGGGCCCGACGGTCACCGTGGGCGTGCTGAGCGCGATATCCCAGGCCCTCGCCAACCTGCTTGGTGGGCAATGCGATTCGCTGGGCGCCGAGGTGCCGATGGCCAAGCCCGGCGCGGCGCGGGCGTACAACCACTTCGGCAACGTCGTGGTGGGGCTGTACCCCAGCCTCGGACCGAACGCGCGCGCCGAACGGATCGCGGCCGACCTGGCCAACGGCCGGCGCCGGTTCGAGCACCCGGCCACCAGGGCCGCCGACCTCGCGTTCGCCGCGGTGCCCGCCGGCCTATTGCGGTGGGGCATCGGGCAATTCGATGTACACGAGCGCGCGACCCAGGTGTCGGGTAACACCGTGGTGTCCAGCGTCAACCGGGGGGCGGCCGATCTGAGCTTCGGCGCGGCCCCGGTAGTGCTGACGTCGGGATATCCGGCGCTCTCGCCGATGATGGGGCTGACGCACGGTGTGCACGGCATCGGCGACACCATCGCGATCAGCGTGCACGCGGCGGCATCGGCCGTGCCCGATATCGATGCCTACCTGGCGCTGCTGGACGCGGCGCTCTAGCTATTGCGCATCACCGGATCTGGCGGCTTCTTCGCGGGTCAAACCGACGGCGCCGATCAGCTCTTCGTGCAGCTCGAACCACACGGTGTGGTAGGAGTCGATCAGCGGACGGGTCAGCCACGTCGTCTCCCCGGCCCGCACTTTGTCCAGCGCCGCAACCAGTTTCGTGCCGTAAGCGCGCAGCCTCGGCAGCTGCGCCGCGGCCGCCTCGACGATCGGCATGGTGCGGGCGTGCACGTCGTCGAGGCGGGCCAACACCGCGGCGTCGTAGTCGGCATCGTCATGGGCGTTGGGAGCGCCGCCGGGGCCGCCCTTGAGCTGCCAATCCGTCACCAGGCGTTTGAAGTCGGCGTTGACCGCGCGAAAGTCGGCATAGGCGGCGGCCATGGCGGTCGAATCGATGCCCGCGCGCTCCTCGGCGAGCAACGCCGCGAGCCTGTCGCTGCCGGCGGAGGTGATCCGTAACGTCACGCCTTCGGTCAGCAGTCCGGCCGCGGCCAGCCGCTCGACGGTGGGAGTGATGGCGGCCAGGTCGGTGCCCAGGGTCGCGGTCAGGTCGGCCGGACTCACCCGGCCCTTGAGCCGAACCGCTTGCAGCACCTCCAATTCCGTCATTGTGCTGGTTTCGATGCCAGGCGCAGCGCGGTCAGCATCACGATCAACGGGGTCGCCGAAACCACGTCGGCGTGCCCGGCGTCCAGGGCGGCGCGCACGGCGGCCTCGGAGCTGTCGTCGAGCCGCACGTGGTCGCCCGCCGGGTGGGCGCGCAGCGGGCTGAGCGGCCGCGCGATGTCGGCCAGTTCCCGCAGTTCCGGCGTATCGTCCTCCGACCACGCCGACAGGCTCAGCTTGCCTTCGCGCACTTCGCCTTCCGCGCCGTCGACGGTGATCTGCTTGCCGGCCAGCGCTGCCGCTACCCCCTGGCCGCAGCCCACCACCGCGACCCGGCCCAGTTCGCGGCTGACCACGGCCGCATGGCTGGAGGCCCCGCCGACCTCGGTGACGATGGCCTGCGCGGCCAGCATGCCCGACACATCTTCGGGCCGGGTGTGGTCACGCACCAGGATCACCGGCTCGCCGCGATCGGCGGCGCGCAGCGCCTCGTCGACATCGGTGTACGCCGTTCCCGAGGCCACGCCCGGGCAGGCCGGCACTCCCTTGGCCAAAAGCGGTGCCGCCAAACGTGTCTCGGGCTGCAGCGCCGGTTGGAGCAGGGTCCGGACATGCGCGGGGGTCACCCGCCGCAGCATCTCCGCATCGTCGATGAGTCCCTCGTGCCGCAGTTGCAGCGCCGAGCGCACCGCCGCCTGTGCCGAACGCTCCGCCGAGCGGGTCTGCAGCAGCCACAGCTTGCCGTCCTCGACGGTGAACTCGATCTCCTGGATGTCGGCCTCCAGCCGCTCCAGGCTGCCGGCGGCAGCAAGCAACTCGTCGTAAACGGCCGGCTGTTCGTCGCGCAGCGCGACGATCGGTTCGACGTCGACCGATCCCGAGACCACGTCGTCGCCCTGGCCGCCGGGCAGCCATTCGCCGAACGGCTCGTTGTCACCCGTTATGGGGTTACGCGAAAAGAACGCTCCAGCACCGGAATTGGGGCCGAGATTGCCGAAAGCCATGGCCTGCACGACGACCGCGGTGCCGTGCTGATCGTCGATTCCGTAGTGGGCGCGGTAGGCGATCGCGCGCGGCGAATTCCAGGAGGCGAACACCGCCTCGATGCCCGCGCGTAACTGTGCGTACGGATCGGAGGGCACCGATTCGTGTTCACCGACGCCGACGATGCGCCGATACATTTCCGTGAACCGCCGTCGGGTATCGCGGGCGAAGGCCTGGTCGCCGGCTGCCGCCAGCGCCTGCTCGACGGCATCGTTGATGCCGAGGTCAAGGATGGTGTCCATCATGCCCGGCATCGACTGGGTGGCTCCGGAGCGCACGCTGACCAACAGGGGCTGCGGGCCACGCCCGAACGTGCGCGAGGTTTGCGCCTCGAGCCAGCGCATCCGGTCCAGAACGTCGTCCCAGATGGCGTCCATGGTGGCCACCGGGTCGGCGAGATAGCGCAGTCCCACCGCGGTGGTGATGCAGAACGCCGGCGGTACCGGCAGGTTCTGCCGGCGCATCGCGTCGATGCCGTGGCCCTTGTTGCCCAGCAACTCCCGCGGGTGGCTCGACCTTCCGTCCAGCGACACCACGGAGTGCTCGATGGGCGGGACTCGTCTGCTTGACGCGTGGGTGCCGCCTCGTGCGATACGAGCCGTGGTGCACCCCCTTTGTGGCATACCTACTGATCGGGCCGACGTCGGAACGCCCGCAATGTTCCCACACGGACCAACGGATTAAGCGACGTAGCTGCTCGGCGGCTCTTGTCCTGCCACCCATCCCATGATCTAGGTTTACAACTATGACTTCATATGACACGTTCCATGACGTCGGAGTACTGATCCTGCGGCTGGTGTTGGGCGTGACTTTGGCTGCGCACGGCTACAACAAGTTCTTCGGCGGGGGACGCATCCCCGGCACCGCGCGCTGGTTCGAAAGCATCGGCATGAAGCCCGGTAAGTTCCACGCCACCGTGGCGGCGACCACCGAAATGGCCGCCGGCCTGGGACTGGCCGCCGGCTTTCTGACCCCGATCCCGGCGGCGGGCTTCGTCTCGCTGATGCTGGTCGCGGCCTGGACCGTGCACCGCGCCAACGGCTTCTTCATCGTCAAGGAGGGCTGGGAGTACAACCTGGTGCTGGCGGTCAGCGCCGTGGGCGTGGCCACCCTGGGCGCGGGCAAGTACAGCCTGGACTACCTGGTCTTCGGGAAGAACTGGTTCGACGGCTGGCAGGGTCTGGCGATCTCGGCGGGGCTTGGCCTGCTTGGGGCGATCGGCCAATTGGCGATCTTCTATCGGCCGCCGGCCAAGCAAGCCGGTTGATCTCGCCGCTGATGTCGCCTGGCGATGCGCTGCAGCTCAGAGCGCCTCTATAAGAGGCGCCGTGCGCGACTAGGAGTTAAACTCACCGCCGTAGCTCTTTGCCCAGCAAAGGAGGCACCCATGGCCCGCCTGCGTTCCCGACTGGCCCGCGCGGGCGTGGTTACCGCCATGACCGGTCTGACCGCCACTGGGTTAGCCACGACGGCCGCGGCCGACCCCGCCAATAATCCGGCCGACGTGCAGACGCTGATGAGCCACCTCTCGGGCGGCTACACCCCCGCCGACTGCCACCCAGCGGGCGCGCACTCCGCCGTGGCGGTAGCCGCGGTCAACTGTGACAACTACAGTCACGATCCCGGCGGCCCCTGGAACGCGGATTACCTGCTGTACGCCAACACCGACGATCTGAACGCCGACTTCCAGCGCAGCCTCACGGAGGCCCCGCAGACTCCGGCGCAACCGTTCCCTGATGGCACCAAGGGGCCCACCGAGTGGAATCGCGGCGGCCATAACGGGTCGGTGGTGTTCCTCGGCACCGGCCGAGACGACGGCGTCTATCTGGTCTGGACGGACATCCCCGCGCGGACGCTGGTGGTCGCCGAGCAGGGCATCGCCCCGGAGAGCACCCAAGCCGCTCTGTACGACTGGTGGCAGGCCGAAGGCGTTCGCTGATTCGAGTTCGCACCAATTGTGGAGGTGGTCGAATGGTCTCGGAGGAAAGAGCTACTCGGGGTGCGCCACCGCGCCACAAAGCCGCGCTGCGGCTCTATACATTCACCAGCGAAAAATTAGGATCGGGTGCCATGGCGAATCGAACGGGCAGGGCCGCAATGTGCGTTGGTGCCGTCCTTGCACTGGGACTCGGGGGCATCGGTGGTGTGGGTATTGCGCGTACCAACGCCGCCCCCGCGCCGATCGAGGTCGCCCCTGCGCCGATCGCGGCCCCGACGCCCGCATCGCCCGACGGCGTTTGCTGCAACGACGCCGTCCAACCCCAAGCAAGCGGCTCGGACTGCATAATCGGCCTGAACTGCGGCCAAATTCGGCCGCGTCCTCGCCGGACGGCGCCGGCGCCCCTTCCTCCGCCTCCTCCGCAGCAATAGTCTTACCCGGCGCTGCCTTCGCTCGGGTCTGACCGCTCGAGCTTTACGTCGTGCCGTCTCCCTCGCTCAGTAGATCCTCGGGGTGATGGAAGGTGTTGGTCCGCGGTTGCCCGCGGTCGAGGTGTGGTGGTGGGATCCATTCGGTGTCGCCGTTGGCGCGTTTTCGGGTGGTCCAGCCCTTCTCGAGGAGGCGGTGGTGGGGTCCGCAGGCCAGGGTGAGTTGGTCGATGTCGGTGCGGTGA
>NZ_LZKY01000370.1:0-9579 GCF_001673055.1 Mycobacterium sp. 1245801.1 | reverse complement strand
ACCCGTCCAGGCGGCTGCGCAGGAAGCCGTACGACGACATCCACGCGTCGTTGAAGATCTTGGACATGTAGCCCCGCCCGCCGTCGGGCAGCAACACCACCACGATCGAGTCGGGCCCGGCCTGCTCGGCGACCTTGAGCGCGGCGACCACCGCCATGCCGCACGACCCGCCGACCAGCATCGCTTCCTCGCGGGCCAGCCGCCGGGTCATGTCGAACGAGTCGGAGTCGGACACCGCGATGATCTCGTCGGGCACCGTCCGGTCGTACGCCTGCGGCCAGAAGTCCTCACCGACGCCCTCCACCAGGTAGGGCCGGCCGGTGCCGCCGGAATACACCGACCCTTCGGGGTCGGCGCCGATGATGCGCACCGCGCCGCCGGACACCTCTTTGAGGTAGCGGCCGGCGCCGGTGATCGTCCCGCCGGTGCCGATGCCGGCGACGAAGTGGGTGACCTTGCCGTCGGTGTCGGCCCAGATCTCCGGGCCGGTGGTTGCGTAGTGGCTGGCCGGGCCTTCCGGGTTGGCGTACTGGTCGGGCTTCCACGCGCCGTCGATCTCGGTGACCAGCCGGTCGGAGACGCTGTAGTAGCTGTCCGGGTGGTCGGGCGGTACGGCGGTGGGGCACACGACGACCTCGGCGCCGTAGGCCATCAGGACGTTGCGCTTGTCCTCGCTGACCTTGTCGGGGCAGACGAACACGCACTTGTAGCCGCGGTGCTGGGCGACGAGGGCCAGCCCGACGCCGGTGTTGCCCGAGGTGGGTTCGACGATGGTGCCGCCCGGTCGCAGCTGTCCGCTGGCTTCGGCGGCGTCGATCATCTTGACCGCGATTCGGTCCTTCGAGCTGCCACCGGGATTGAGGTATTCGACCTTGGCCGCCACGATGCCGGCGCCGTCAGGGACGACGGAGTTCAGCCGCACCAGCGGTGTGCCGCCGATGAGGTCACTGATGTGCTGAGCGATCCGCATGCATTCATCGTCTCAGGCGGATTCGCACGGCGCACAACCGCTGTGCGGCGTCTACTCCGTGGCCTCGCGAATGTAGTCGCCGATCTGGCGCAGCGAGCGCACGGCCTCGGGCACCATCGGCGCGGCCAGTTGGAAGTCGTGGACCTGTCCGGGCCACACCCGCACCTCGGCCGGCACGCCCACCGCGGCGAGCCGGCTCGCCGCCAGCCGCGCGTCGTGCAGCAGCACCTCGGAGCCCGACACGTGAATCAGCGTGCGCGGCAGGCCCGGCTTGATGTGGTCGAGCGGCTCGTAGACCTCTTCGGGCTTGCCGTCGACGATGTTCTTCCCGGCCGCCGTCGCCACCAGCTCGGCGAGCGCATCGAACGCCCCGGCCGTGAACATGGCATCGGTCTCGATGTTGGGGTGGGCCTGCTTGGGTTCCTTGGCCAGCTGCAGCAGGGGCGAGATCGCCACCAGCGCCGCGGGATCCTCGCCCTCCTCCTGCAGGCGCTGGGCCAGCGTGAGCGCGAGGTAGCCGCCGGCGGAGTCACCGGCCAGCACGATCTGGTCGGGCTGGTATCCGCGCCGCCGCAGCCAGCGGTAGGCGTCGTGGCAGTCGTCCAGCGCCATCCCCACCGAATTCTTCGGCAGCAGACGGTAATTGACCACCAGGATGGGCGAGTCGGCGAACTTCGACAGGGCTTCGACGAGCCGGCCGTGGGAGTTGGCACCACAGGTCAGAAACGCGCCGCCGTGCAGGTAGACGATCACGCGGCGGCTGCCGTCGGCGGGCAGCACCCCGGGCGCGCGGACCAGCTGCGCCGAGGCGTGGGGCAGCTTGATGGTCTCGCGGACGGTGGCCGACGCGGGGATCAGCACCCGGGCCGTGAGGTCGATGAGACCCCAGGGCCATGGCAGGTTGGGGACGTGACTGCCGACGGACAGGATCGGCCGGATGGTCAGCCGTGAGGTGAGGTTGGCAAGTCGCGCGGCCACGCTGGGCCCGGACTCCAGGACCTCGACCGGCGCGCCGTCGCTGATCGCGAACTTGCGCGCCTGCGCTCGGCGGGCCTTGAGGACGTCATGTGGCCGAGCGGTATTTGCCGACGACCCCGATTCCTTGCTAGGTGCGGTCATGCTCAACACTTCCTACGCCGTTGTAGTGCGATACAGCATGTGACGAGGCGACCGAGCGTCTGGTTCAGCCGTTTGCCAAGGCGCTCAGCCATCCCTTGTCTTCAGCTTGACAGCGGTTGCTTAGTGCAACGTAGGACATTGCTGATTTGATACCGGTTTTGCTTCGCACCGTGATCAGTTCGTTTTCCAGCCGCCCGCGCGAACGTCGAAGCCGCTCTAAAATCGATTGCGTGACCATGCGGGTGCCACGCCGTTCGGCGATCGCCCTGGCCACAGCGGGCGCGCTGGCCTCAACAGGAACCGCCTACCTGGGGGCACGCAGTCTGTTGGTCGGCCAGGCCACTCATGCGCGCACGATCATTCCGAAGTCCTGGGACATCCCGCCCCGCGCGGACGGCGTGTACGAGCGCGGCGGCGGGCCGGTCCAGCGGTGGCACCGCGGCATGGCGGTCGACTCGCACCTGATGATCTTCGGTGACTCGACCGCCGCGGGATACGGCTGCATGAGCGCCGACGAAGTGCCCGGGGTGCGGATCGCCCGGGGCCTGGCCGAGCAGACCGGCAAACGAATCCGGTTGAGCACCAAGGCGATTGTCGGGGCCACCTCCAAGGGCGTGTGCGGGCAGGTCGACGCCATGTTCGTGGCCGGCCCGCCGCCGGACATCGCGGTGATCATGGTCGGCGCCAACGACGTGACCGCGCTCAACGGCATCAGCCAGTCGGCGCAGCGGCTGGCACTGACCGTCCGCAAGCTGCGCGCCCGCGGCGCCGTGGTGATCGTCGGCACCTGCCCGGACCTCGGATTCATCAGCGCCATTCCGCAGCCGCTGCGGTCGCTGGCGCACGAGCGCTGCCTGCAGCTGGCCCGCGCCCAGACCGCGGCGGTCCGGTCGGCCGGCGGCGTGCCGGTGCCGTTGGCGCAGCTGATGGCCCCGCAATTCCGCGCGACACCCGAGGCCATGTTCTCCGCCGACGGCTATCACCCCTCGGCACCCGCCTATGCGCTGGCGGCCGACGCGCTGCTGCTCGCCCTCTGCGACGCGCTGGGCGAGAAGGTCGAGCGTCCACCGCTGAGCCCGCCGGTGCCCGCGGCGGCGCCGGTGCTCGGTCAGCGGCACACCCGCAGCAGTGTCATGTCGCGGCTGTGGCGGCGTCCGGCGCCCGGACCTGCCCCGTCTTCGTGCCCCGAGGTCGGCAGCGACTAGATTTGTTGTCGCCGGTCGGAGCGGACCCACCACCCGGTGCCAAGCGAGCCAGCCCCATCTGTGGGATCTGCAGGATCTGAAGGGAACAACCATGCCTGAAGCCGTCATTGTCTCAACCGCTCGCTCGCCGATCGGCCGCGCGATGAAGGGGTCGCTGGTCAACATGCGCCCCGACGACCTGACCGTCCAGATCGTGCGCGCCGCACTCGACAAGGTGCCCGCACTGAACCCCCACCAGATCGATGACCTGATCCTGGGCTGCGGCCAGCCCGCCGGCGAATCCGGATACAACCTGGCGCGGGTCATCGCCGTCGAACTCGGCTACGACTTCCTGCCGGGCACCACCGTCAACCGGTACTGCTCGTCGTCGCTGCAGACCTCCCGGATGGCCTTCCACGCGATCAAGGCCGGTGAGGGCGACGCGTTCATCTCCGCCGGTGTGGAGACCGTCTCCCGCTTCGCCAAGGGCAGCGCCGACTCCTGGCCGGACACCAAGAACTCGCTGTTCGGCGAGGCCCAGGAGCGGTCGGCCGCCGCGGCCGAGGGCGCCGACGAGTGGCACGACCCCCGCGCCGACGGCAACGTGCCCGACGTGTACATCGCGATGGGGCAGACGGCCGAAAACGTCGCCCTGCTGACCGGCATCAGCCGCGAAGACCAGGACCACTGGGGTGTGCGCAGCCAGAACCGCGCCGAGGAAGCGATCAAGAGCGGGTTCTTCGAGCGGGAGATCACCCCGGTGTCCCTGCCCGACGGCACCACGGTGAGCACCGACGACGGCCCGCGCCCCGGCACCACGTACGAGAAGATCAGCCAGCTCAAGCCGGTGTTCCGGCCCAACGGCACGGTCACCGCCGGCAACGCGTGCCCGCTCAACGACGGCGCCGCCGCGGTGGTGATCACCAGCGACACCAAGGCCAAGGAACTCGGCCTGACGCCGCTCGCGCGCATCGTGTCCACCGGGGTCAGCGGCCTGTCCCCGGAAATCATGGGCCTGGGCCCGATCGAGGCGACCAAGAAGGCGCTGGCGCGCGCCAACATGTCGGTCAGCGACATCGACCTGTTCGAGATCAACGAGGCGTTCGCCGTCCAGGTGCTGGGTTCGGCGCGTGAGCTGGGCATCGACGAGGACAAGCTGAACGTGTCCGGTGGGGCGATCGCGCTGGGCCACCCGTTCGGCATGACCGGCGCACGCATCACCACCACGCTGCTCAACAACCTGCAGACGCACGACAAGACGTTCGGCCTGGAGACCATGTGCGTCGGCGGCGGCCAGGGCATGGCGATGGTGATCGAGCGGCTGAGCTAGGCCGCTGCTCGTCAACTGGGCGCCCGGCGCGGTGAGTGTGAAACCTGGGCGGTGAGTGTGAAACCTCGGCGACGACACGCCGAGTAACCCCGCCGCCGCTTCACACTCAACGCCGCCGCTGCACACTCAACGGCGGCACTGCACGCGAAAGCGCTCCAACACGAAAAGACCGGCACGCCAAGGGGGCGTGCCGGTCTTTTCGTTGACGAGAGCTAGTCGTTCTGCAGATAACTCAGCAGACGCAGGATCTCGATGTACAGCCACACCAGCGTCACGGTCAGGCCCAGGGCGATACCCCATGCCGCCTTGTCCGGCGCGCCGGCGCGGACCATCTGGTCGGCCGCATCGAAGTCGATCAGGAAGCTGAACGCCGCGATCGCGATGCACACCAGCGAGAAGATGATGGCCACCGTGCCGCCGCTGCGCAGGCCCAGGCCGGTGCCGCCGTTGACGTGGAACATCGCCAACACGAAGTTGCCGAGCATCAGGGCCAGCACGCCGAACATCGCGGCAACCAGCATGCGGGTGAACTTGGGCGTCACCCGGATCGCGCCGGTCTTATAGACGACGAGCATGCCGAAGAACACCCCGAACGTGCCCAGGACCGCCTCACCGATCAGCGCCCCGGCGTTGGCGTTGGACACCGAGAAGTTGGCGAAGACGAACGAGATCGCGCCCAGCACCAGGCCCTCGAGCACGGCGTAGCTCAGCACGATGCCCGGGTTGTCCTGCTTGCGGCCGAAGGTGGCGACCAGCACCAGGACCAGGCCGCCCAATCCGCCGATCAGCGCCAGCGGCATGGCCAGCGCCACGTCGCGGGCGACCAGGAAGTAGGAGACCACGGCGGAGATCGCCAGCACGGCCAGCGTGATGCCGGTCTTGGTGACGACGTCGTCGATGGTCAGCGGACGCGAGGCTTTGGCCTCCTGGTACGGGGCCGCGTAGGGAGCCGCGTAGGGGTCGGCCCCATACCCCTGCATCGGGGGCGCGGCCGTGCCGAATTGTGCGTATCCGCCCCTCTGCTTAGGCAGCGAACGAAATACCGGGTTGCTTGTCTCCCGCACCGTCGGATCCTCTCTAATTGGCTTCGAGCTGTGCGAACACAATCTCAACGATCGGCGTTGCGCCCTGGTTCCCAGCGGACCTGGGCGTTTTCCGGTGTATTTCCGGCTCTATATAGCCTCCGCCGTTGTCGTCGCGTTAAAGATAACCCTTACCCGCGGGTACTGCGCCGGTCGTGACGATCTAGATTTCTTCCTCGAGGCTGGACCGGCTTGAGGGAGGCGAAAGCGTGACCGACGGATCCGATGAGGTTCTGACCGAAGTCGAGGGAAGCGTCGGCTTGATCACTCTCAACCGCCCCAAGTCGATCAACTCGCTGAACCAGCAGATGGTGGACGCGCTGACCGCCGTCCTCACCGACTGGGCCGACGACGACGCGGTGCGCGCGGTGGTGCTCTCAGGCGCCGGTGAACGCGGGCTGTGCGCCGGCGGCGACGTGGTGTCCATCTATCACAGCGCGCGCAAGGACGGGGTCGAGGCGCGTCGCTTCTGGCGCGACGAGTATCTGCTCAATGCCCAGATCGCCGAGTTCGCCAAGCCCTACGTGGCGTTGATGGACGGCATCGTGATGGGTGGCGGCGTGGGCGTCAGCGCGCACGCGAACACCCGGGTGGTCACCGACACCTCCAAGATCGCCATGCCTGAGGTCGGCATCGGCTTCATCCCCGACGTCGGCGGGGTCTACCTGCTGTCGCGGGCGCCCGGCGGTCTGGGCCTGCACGCCGCGCTGACCGGGGCGCCGTTCTCCGGAGCCGACGCCATCGCGATGGGCTTCGCCGACCACTACGTCCCGCACGGCGACGTCGAGGCGTTCCGCCGCGCGGTGATCACCGACGGCGTCGAGCGCGCACTCGACAAGTACACCGTCGAACCGCCGGCCAGCGAGCTTGCCGCGCAACGTGATTGGATCGACGATTGCTTCTCCGGCGATACCGTTGCGGACATCGTCGCCGCGCTTCGCGGGCACGGCGCCGCCCCGGCCGAGGACGCCGCCGACCTGATCGCCACCCGCTCCCCGGTAGCGCTGTCGGTGACCCTGCAGGCGGTGCGGCGCGCGGCCGGCCTCGAAACGCTCAAAGACGTTCTGGTGCAGGACTATCGGGTGTCGTCGGCGTCGCTGCGCTCACACGATCTGGTGGAGGGCATCCGCGCACAGCTGATCGACAAAGATCGCAACCCGAAGTGGTCCCCGGCGGAGCTGTCCGCGGTCACCGCGGCCGACGTCGAGGCGTATTTCACCCCGGTCGACGACGACTTGAGTTTCTAGAAAGGCGGTTTGGATGACAGAGGCAGATTACGAGACCATCCTCGTCGAACGCGACGACCGCGTCGGCATCATCACCCTGAACCGGCCGAAGGCCCTCAACGCGCTCAACACCCAGGTGATGAACGAGGTCACCAGCGCGGCAGCGGACTTCGACGCCGACCCCGGTATCGGGGCGATCATCATCACCGGCTCGGCCAAGGCGTTCGCCGCCGGCGCCGACATCAAGGAGATGGCCGAGCTGTCCTTCGCCGACGCCTTCGGCGCCGACTTCTTCGCCCCGTGGAGCAAGCTCGCCGCCGTCCGCACCCCCACCATCGCCGCGGTCGCCGGCCACGCGCTGGGCGGTGGCTGCGAGCTCGCCATGATGTGCGACGTGCTGATCGCCGCCGACACAGCGAAATTCGGCCAGCCCGAGATCAAACTCGGTGTGCTGCCGGGCATGGGCGGCTCCCAGCGGCTGACCCGCGCCATCGGCAAGGCCAAGGCCATGGACCTGATCCTGACCGGCCGCACCATCGGCGCCGAAGAAGCCGAACGCAGCGGTCTGGTGTCGCGGGTGGTGCCGGCCGACGACCTGCTGACCGAGGCCAAGGCCGTCGCGACCACCATCTCCCAGATGTCGCGGTCGGCTGCCAGGATGGCCAAGGAGGCCGTCAACCGCGCGTTCGAGTCGACCCTGGCCGAAGGACTTCTCTACGAGCGCAGACTCTTTCACTCGACGTTCGCGACGCAGGACCAGTCCGAAGGGATGGCGGCCTTCGTCGAGAAGCGCCCACCGAACTTCACCCACCGCTAGGACGCGTACATGAGCGAACGGGTTTCCGCGACCAACACCGAGGCAGCTCACCTCCCGGCCGACGCCGTCGAGGAGTCCGCGGGAGCCGAGCCGGACGCCGCGCCGGCACCGGTGGCCGCACCGCGATTCGGTCGCGCCGCGCCCACCCTACCGTGGACCGAAAAGCCTTGGTGGGTAAGGCATTACACGTTCACCGGCACCGCGGTGGGTTTGGTCTTCATTTGGCTTTCGCTCACACCGTCGCTGCTGCCGCGCGGCCCGCTGTTCCAGGGGCTGGTCAGCGGGCTCTCCGGCGCCATCGGCTATGGCCTGGGCGTGTTCGCGGTCTGGCTGGTGCGCTTCATGCGCGAAAAGGATCACAGCCCGGCGCCGCCAGGCTGGGCGTGGAAGGTGCTGATCCCGATCGGCGTGGTGGGCCAGGTCCTCATGGCGATCTGGTTCCACGTGTGGCAGGACGACGTGCGCGACCTGATGGGCGTGGCGCATCTTCAGTGGTACGACTACCCGCTGGCCGGGGTGCTGTCGGTGGTGGTGCTGTTCACGGTGGTCGAGCTGGGCCAATTCACCCGCTGGCTGGTCAGGGTTTTGGTCGACCAGGTTGACCGGTTCGCACCGTTTCGGCTCTCGGCCACCATCGTGGTCGTCACGCTGGTGGTCCTGACCATCACCCTGCTCAACGGCGTGGTGCTCAAGTTCGCCATGCGGACCATGAACCACACCTTCGCCTCGGCCAACGAGGAGATGAATCCCGACACCGCTCCCCCGAAAACCCCGCTGCGATCCGGTGGCCCGCAGTCCCTGGTGTCCTGGGAGTCGTTGGGCCGCGAGGGCCGCGTCTTCGTCGAGGGCGGCCCGACGGTCGAGCAACTCGCCTCCTTCAACGGAGCACCGGCCATCGAGCCCATCCGCGCCTACGCCGGATTGGACTCGTCGAAGGGCATCACGGCCGCCGCCGAGCTCGCGGCACAGGAGTTGGCGCGCACCGGCGGACTGCGGCGCGCCGTCGTCGCGGTGGGCACCACCACCGGCACCGGCTGGATCAACGAGGCGGAAGCCTCGGCGCTGGAATACATGTACAACGGCAACACCGCGATCGTGAGCATGCAGTACTCGTTCCTGCCGAGCTGGCTGTCGTTCCTAGTGGACAAGGAGAACGCCCGGCACGCCGGGCAGGCCCTGTTCGAGGCCGTCGACAAGCTGATCCGCCAGCTGCCCGAAGCCCAGCGACCCAAGCTCGTGGTGTTCGGCGAGAGCCTGGGATCGTTCGGCGGCGAGGCGCCGTTCTTGAGCCTGAACAACGTGCTGGCGCGCACCGACGGGGCGTTGTTCAGCGGGCCGACCTTCAAGAACACCATCTGGACCGATCTGACGTCGACCCGTGACGGCGGGTCGCCGGAGTGGTTGCCGATCTACCAGGACGGCAGGTATGTCCGATTCGTCGCTCGCGCAAAGAATTTGACGCGTCCCGACGCGCCGTGGGACCACCCGCGGGTGGTGTATCTGCAGCACGCGTCGGATCCCATCGCCTGGTGGACGCCCGACCTGTTGTTCAGCAAGCCCGACTGGCTGAACGAACCGCGCGGCTATGACGTGCTGCCGCAGACGCGCTGGATTCCGGTCGTGACCTTCCTCCAGGTGTCGGCCGATATGGCCGTGGCGGTGGATGTCCCCGACGGCCATGGCCACCGCTACGTCGCCGACGTCGCCGACGGCTGGGCCGCCGTGCTGTCACCGCCCGGCTGGACCCCGGACAAAACCGCGAAACTGCGCCCGCTGCTGCACTCGGACGAGACGGCCTAGGGCCAGACGACCCAGAGCCAGCGGCGGGCGGGCGAGCCGGTGTTCGCGGAC
>NZ_LZKY01000369.1:0-47936 GCF_001673055.1 Mycobacterium sp. 1245801.1 | reverse complement strand
ACCGCCGACGAGCACAGGATCGCGATGTGGGGGACGCCGCGTCCGCTCAGCCTGACCAACCGCGTCGGCGCCTCGCCCCGCTCGGCGAGCACGAACAACATGCGCGACGCGGTGTAGAGACCGGAGTTCAGGCAGGACAGCACCGCGGTCAGCACCACCGCGTTCATCACCTGATCGGCGCCGCCCAGCCCCATGTGTTTGAGCGCGGCCACGTACGGCGAGGCGCCGAGTTCCACGGAGTCCCAGGGCAACAGCACCACGAGCAGGAAGACCGAACCGACGAAGAAGATCCCGATGCGGGCCACCACCGAGCGGGTCGCCTTTTGCACCGCGAGCTCGGGGTCGCGGCTCTCCGCGGCGGCGACGGTGACGATCTCGGCGCCCACCATGGAGAAGATCACCACCACGATGGCGGCGAACACCGCACCCACGCCGTGGGGAAAGAACCCGCCGTGCGATCCCAGATTGGCCAGACCACCGTGATGGCCCGGCACCAGCCCTGCGACATACACCGTTCCCACTACGAGGAAGATCACGATGGTCGCGACTTTGATTCCGGCGAACCAGAATTCGAATTCACCGAACGACGACACCGAGAACAGGTTGGTCGCCGTCATCAACACCATCAGGCACAGCGACAGCAGCCATAGCGGTGCGTGGAACCAGTAGTTGAGCACCTTGCCGCCGGCGACCGCCTCGAAACCCACCACGATCACCCAGAAGTACCAATACAGCCACGCGACCGAGAAGCCCGCCCAGCCGCCCAGGGCCTTGGCCGCGTAGTCGGCGAACGATCCGGTCGAGGGGTTCGCGGCCGCCATCTCACCGAGCATCCGCATCACCAACACGATGAGCACACCGCAAAGCGCGTAGGTGAGAAACGCGGCAGGACCGGTGTTCTTGATCACCACCCCGGACCCGACGAACAGGCCGGCGCCGATCACGCCGCCGAGCGCGATCATGCTGAGCTGCCGCTGCGACAGCCGTTGGCGCAGTTGCGGATTGCTGGCCATGCCCGGACGCTAGCGGGCTTTGCGGCCCGCAGCAACAACGACTTACAGGTACAGGTCGCGATCGCGGATCAGGGCCGTGGCGATCACGCTGATCACCGCGGTGGCAACCAGATACCCGCAGGCCAGCCATGGCGCGCCACCGACGGCCGCGATGAGCGAGGTGAGAATCATCGGCGTCACCCCGGACGCGTACACGCCCGAGAACTGGTAGACGAACGACAAACCGGTGTAGCGGGTGCCGGTCGGATACAGCGACGAGTACAGCGTGCCTTGGGCGCCGTAGAACAGCGCATGCACGACGCCAAACACGAGGACCATCGCCAGCCCGAACCACACCAGGTTCCTGGTGCCGAACAAGGCGAACGCCGGGAAGGCCGCCAGGCCGTAGAGGGCCACCCCGACCAAATACACCCGTCGGGCGCCGTACCGGTCGGTCAACGCTCCCGAGACGGGCAGCAGCACCGCCATCAGCAGGGCGGCGATGGTCACCACCACCAGCACCGAGACCTTGTTGAAGCCCAGCGCGCCGGTGGCGTAGCTGATCGCGAAAACGCCCCAGGTGTTGAAGGCCGAACCTTCCGCCCAGCGAGACAGCAGCCCCAGCAAGGTGTTTCGCCGGGACCGGGGTTCGCGGACGATGTCGCGGATGGGCACGCTGGACGCCGCCTCGAGCTCGCCCAGCTCACGAAACGCCGGGGTCTCTTCGACCCGCAGCCGCACCACCACGCCGATCGCCACCAGCAGCACGCTCAGCAGGAAGCCGATGCGCCAGCCGTAGGACAGAAACCGCGTCTGGCCCAAGGCGACCTGCAGGAAGGCGAACACGCCGGTGCCCAGGGCCAGACCCAGGGCCAGCCCCACCTGCGGGATCGCACCGTAGCGGCCGCGCCGGTCGCCGGGGCTGTGTTCGACGGCCAGCAGCACGGCCCCGCCCCACTCACCGCCGAGCGCGAAACCCTGCAGCACCCGCAGTGCCAGCAGCAGCACCGGCGCCCACGCGCCGATCTGGGCGGCCGTGGGCAATGCCCCGATCAGTGCCGTCGCGCCGCCCATGATCAGCATGGTCAACGCCAGGCTGCGCTTGCGTCCGATGCGATCGCCGATGTGGCCGAACACCAGCCCGCCGATGGGCCGCATGACGAACCCGACGGCGAAGGTCGCGAACGCCAAAAGCGTTCCCACCAAGGAACTCTCGTTGGGAAAGAACACCTTGTTGAACACCAGGCCCGCCGCGGTGGCGTACAGGAAGAAGTCGTACCACTCGACCGTGGTGCCCAGCAGGCTCGCCGCGACCACGATGCGCAGCCGCCGGCGCCGTTGCGCGGCGGATTCGTCTACCGTGTCGGAAGCCCGGCCGGCGGGTGCGGACGCGGGCAGGGTGGCTGCCATGACCCCTTAGTGCGCCGAGGCGACCGCGAACGGCGTACCCGCGGCCGGATGGGACTGGCGGTTGGGGTGGCGCCACAACCCCATCCGCTCCAGGATCGGCAGCACGCCCTCGCCGAACCAGTAGGCCTCTTCCAGATGCGGATATCCCGACAAGATGAAGTGGGAGATGCCCAGTTTGGCGTATTCGGCCAGCCGCTCGGCGACCTCGGCGTGCGAGCCGACCAGCGCGGTGCCCGCTCCCCCGCGGACCAGGCCCACCCCGGCCCACAGGTTGGGCGCGACCAGCAACTTGCTGCTGTCGCCGCCGTGCAGGTCCAGCATGCGGCGCTGGCCCTCGGATTCGCTGCGCGCCAGGCTGCTCTGCACCCGCTCGATGTCGGCGGGATCGATCGCGGACAGCAACCGATCGGCCTCCGCCCAGGCCTCGGCGGAGGTATCACGGCTGATCACGTGAATCCGCAAGCCGTACTGCAGGATTCGGCCGGCGTCGACGGCCAGCCCGCGGATCCAGTCCAGCTTCTTGGCGACCGCGGTCAGCGGTTCGCCCCAGGTGAGGTACACGTCGGTGTGCTTGGCCGCCACCGGTCCGGCCGATGCCGACGATCCACCGAAGAACACCGCCGGTATCGGGTCGGGCGGGTTGTTCAGTTGGGCACCCTCGACCTGAATGTGCTCCCCGGCGAAGGTCACCGGCTCGTTCGAGGTCCACAGCTGCCGCACCACGTGCAAGAACTCGGCGGTGCGGGCATACCGCGCCTCCTTGTCCAGGAAGTCGCCATAGGCGCGCTGCTCGTGCGGTTCACCGCCGGTGACGACATTGAGCAGCAGCCGTCCGTCCGAGTGCCGCTGGAACGTCCCGGCCATCTGGGCGGCCAGGGTGGGACTGAGCATGCCGGGACGGAACGCGACCAGGAACTTCAGGGTCTCGGTCGATTCGACCAGCATCGCCGTCGTCAACCACGCGTCCTCACACCACAATCCCGTCGGCGTGAGGACCGCCTCGAAACCGTTGTCTTCGGCGGCCGTACAAATCTGGTGCAGGTACTTCAGTGTCGCGGGCCGATTGCCCGACATCGGCGTGCCGTGCCCGCCCGCGACCAGATTCCGCGAATCGCCGTAGGTCGGCAGAAACCAATGAAACGCGAGACTCAATTCACAATCCTCTTTCGCTCCGCTGTGGGCCCTGTGCAGCAACCGTCCATCCTGCTGAAGTCACCGCCGAGGGGCGAGGGTTGAAACCTGCGAGATTGCATCCCCGTCCGGGCGCCGCCGTCACCACGGCAACCCGCGGCGGCGAGCGCCGAGCGGGGACGTCCGGCCGCCGGACGGGCGGCACCCGCGCACCGCATCTGCGCTGTCCCGGAAGGCAATACGATCGCAATGATTCAGGCGGCGGCATCCGGCGATAACGGCGCTACGATGACTACGATCTTCCGCGCGATGCCGCAACCCGGCGCCACCATCGCCCTGGCCGGTGACCGCCCGACGCCGGAAAAGATCACCGCTGCGTGACCGAATGGTCACACCGGATCACACAATGCTTCCAATACGGCGTGGCTCGGCGGGTAATCCCCGGTCAGCGCGGCATTATTGCGATCATGCCTGACCTCACACGCCGAGCGGTGCTCCGGATGGGCGCCGGTGGCACCCTCGGAGCCGCCGGCGTGCTCGCATTCAGCTCCCTGCTGGCTCCCGGAACGTCGCACGCCGCGACGTTGCCGCAGGCTCCCGCGCCGTTCGAGCCGCCGACGGCGGGCAAGACCCTGCCGACCAAGCTGACCGGTTCTTTCGTCTCGGCGGCCCGTGGGGGCATCAAGACCAATTACGTGATCGCGGTGCCGCCGGGGCAGACCGGGATGCTGCGCCCGGTGATCGCCCTGCACGGCGTGGACGGGGATGCGAACCAGATGCTCGACATGGGCGTCCCGGACGGGCTGGCCCAGCTGGTCAAGGAGGGCAAGCCGCCGTTCGCGGTGGTCGGCGTCGACGGCGGCAACACCTATTGGCATAAAAGGACTTCCGGTGAGGACTCCGGCGCCATGGTGCTCGACGAGCTGCTGCCGATGCTCTCGACGATGGGTTTCGACACCTCCCGGGTCGGCTTCATGGGGTGGTCAATGGGTGGCTACGGGGCGCTTCGCCTGGGCGCCAAGCTCGGCCCGTCGCGCACCGCCGGCATCTGCGCAATCAGCCCGGCGCTGTACACCTCCTATGCGACCAGCGCCCCCGGGGCGTTCGACAGCAACGACGACTTCGTGCAGAACAGCGTGCTCGGCCTGCCGGCACTGAATTCGATTCCGCTGCGCGTGGACTGCGGCAACTTCGACCGCTTCTACTTCGCCACAAAGCAATTCGTCTACCAGTTGAAAACCCAACCGGCGGGCAGCTTCTCGCTGGGCGGCCATGACATCGCCTACTGGCGAAGCCAACTGCCCGGCGAGCTGGCCTGGATGGCGACCTAGCCCACGCAGATGACACTTCGGGAGCAATCGGTCGCCAGCAGCCCACAACAGGTGGAGCGGCGGACCGCCCGAAGGGGATTCCGGCCCGACATCGAGGGACTGCGCGCCGTCGCGGTGATCGCCGTCGTGCTCTACCACGCCGGCATCCCCGGAATCACCGGCGGCTACATCGGTGTGGACGTCTTCTTCGTCATCTCCGGGTTCCTCATCACCGGGCTGCTGTTTCGCGAGGCGAGCACCACGAATACCGTTGCGCTGGGCCGGTTTTACGGTGCGCGCGCCCGACGGCTGCTGCCGGCCGCGGCCATCGTCGGCACCATCACCGCGATCGGTGCCGCCGCGGTGCTGCCGCCGCTGCAGGCGCGCAGCGTGTTCCTCGACGGCATCGCCAGCGCCCTGTACGTCGGCAACTACCGGTTCGCGCTGCGCGGCACCGACTACCTGACCACCGACGCGCCGTCACCGTTTCAGCACTACTGGTCGCTGGGGGTGGAGGAGCAGTTCTACCTGGTGTGGCCGCTGCTCATCATCGCCACGGCCTGGTTGCTGCGGCGCATCCCGCGGCTGCGCGGTGACGTGACGCGCGCGACACCGTACGCGGTGATCCTCGCGACGGTGGCCGCGGCGTCGTTGACCGCAGGCGCGGTGTGGACCCGCACCTCGCCGTCGTGGGCGTTCTTCTCGCTGCCCACCCGCGCCTGGGAGCTGGCGGCCGGCGGCCTGGTGGCCCTGTCGATCCAGCAGTGGCGCCGGCTGTCGCTGCGAACGGCGTCGATCGTCGGGTGGGGCGGTCTGGCGTTGATCCTGCTGACCTGCACCCAGCTCAACTCCCACACGCCTTATCCCGGCACCGAGGCGCTGCTGCCGGTGCTGGGCACCGCGCTGATCATCGGCGGCGGCGCCGTCACCGGGGGGCTGGGGCCCGGCCGCCTGCTGTGCCGCCCGGCGATGCGCGCGATCGGCCGGATCTCCTACTCCTGGTACCTGTGGCACTGGCCGGTGCTGCTGCTGATGCCGGCGCTGCTCGGTGAGCCCGCGGGGCTGCCGGCCCGGCTGAGCGCGACGGCCGTGTCGGCCGGACTCGCCGTCATCACCCTTCATTTGGTCGAGAATCCCGGCCGCTTCGCCGCCGCGCTGCGCCGTTCGGCGAAAGTCAGCCTGGTGGTGGCGGGCGGCGCGAGTGCCGCCACCGCGTGCGCATGCATGCTGCTGCTCAACGTGATACCGGCACCGGTGGGGCACGGGGTCGCCGCTCCCCGCGCCAACATCATTGCGACGCCCCCGTCCAGCGTCCCCGCCGTCAGCGCGCAGGAAGCGGCGGTTCGTCAGGCGTTCGACCAGGCCCGCGTGGCGCTCGCCGCGGCCGTCGGCCTGCGAGCCGTCCCGTCGAACCTGGACCCGCCGCTGGCCAAGGCGTCCGCCGACAAGGCCGCGGTGTTCGTCAACGGCTGCGTGCGCTCCTGGCGCGACGTCGGACAAAGCGAGTGCGCGACCGGCGACACCGCCTCGCCGACCACCGTCGCCCTGATCGGCGACTCGCACGCCGCCATGTGGAACCCCGCGTTCGAGCAGCTCGCCGAGCAACGGCACTGGCGGCTGGAGACGCTGGCCAAGGTGACCTGCCCGCTGCAGGACCTGCGCATCGTGAGCCCGTACCTGGGCCGCGAGTACACCGAATGCGAACAGTGGCGCACCCAGATCATGAGCCGGATGAGGGCCGAACACCCGCGCCTGATCGTGCTGGACATGAGCCGGCGCTACGGCGGGGACTTCGGCTTCGCCTCCTACGACCCGGCCTGGATCGACACCCTCGGGCGCACCGTGGCGCAGCTGCGCGACACCGGCGCGACCGTCCTGGTGCTCGGGCCCGCACCCGACCCGCATTCGTCGGCGCCGACCTGCCTGTCCGCCCACCTCGACGACGTAAACGCCTGCACGCCAACGAAGGTCGCGGCGGTGGACGGCGACGGGATCGCCGCCGAGCAGGCGGTGACGGCGCGCAGCGGCGGCCACTACGCCGACCTGACCGACATGTTCTGCACCCCTGACCGCTGCCCGATCGTCGTCGGCAACACGCTGGTCTTCCGCGACGACAACCATGTGACAACCGAGTACGCGCAGTTGGTGGCACCGCTTATGGGTGCGCTCGCGGACCGCGCCCTGGCGAACGGGTGAACGGTAATGAACTTCTCGTGGTCGACCGACGTCAGATCAGTGAAGGGTTTTTGGAGGTCTTAGGGTCATGTCTCCGCTGTTGCTGGTCTGCATCGCACTAGCCGCGCCCTTCGCCGGAATCGGCTTCCTGCATGTGCAGGACCGCCTGGAGCGCTGGGACTACGAGCGGCACGCCGACGACTGATTCGCCCTTAGCAAAGGACCATTCTCGGTAGATCCGCATGGTCGCGGCCGCGGTGTACGCGATTGTGCTGATGTTTTCCCCGCGCGGCGCCCGCATGCTGGCTAACATGATCAGGATTGATCCGCCGGCGGACATGCCGCTGCTGAATTGGAGCGAGCAGAGCGTGAGCGAGCTGCCCACTGGAACGGTGACGCTGCTGCTCGCCGACGTCGAAGGCTCGACGCGGCTGTGGGAAACCCAGTCCGACACCATGACGACCGCGCTCGAGCAGCTCAACCGGACGGTCAACGAGCTGGTGGCCAGCTACGGCGGCGTGCGGCCGGTCGAACAGGGCGAGGGCGACAGTTTCGTGCTGGCGTTCGCGCGGGCCAGCGACGCGGTCGCCTGCGCGCTGCAGATTCAGCTAACGGTGCAGCCGCCGATCCGGATCCGCCTGGGGCTGCACACCGGTGAGATTCAGCTGCGCGACGCCGGTAACTACGCGGGAAGCACCATCAACCGGACCGCACGCCTGCGCGACCTCGCCCACGGCGGCCAGACCGTGCTGTCCGGCGCGACCGAACCGTTGGTGATCGACCGGTTGCCCGCCGATGCGTGGCTGACGGACCTGGGCGAGCACGCGCTGCGGGATCTACCCCGACCGGAACGGGTCTTCCAACTCAGCCACCCCGGTTTGCGCAATGACTTCCCGCCGCTGCGCACAGCGAATGACGTTGTGGGAAACCGGCTTCCGAGCCAGTTGACCAGCTTCGTCGGCCGCGGCGCCCAAATCGACGACATCGCACAGATTTTGAAGGAAAACCGGTTGGTGACCCTGACCGGGGCGGGCGGCGTCGGCAAGACTCGGTTGGCGGTGCAGGTCGCCGACCAGATCGGCGCCGGGTTCTCCGGCGGGGCGTGGTTCATCGACCTTGCCCCGGTGACCAATCCGTTGGTGGTCCCCGTCACCGTGGCACGCACGTTGGGTCTTCCCGACCAGCCGGGCCGCTCCACGATGGAGACCCTGTCCCGCTACGTCGCCAACCGAAAGATGTTGCTGATTCTGGACAATTGCGAGCACCTGCTGGACGCCAGCGCGGCGCTGGTGGTGGCGTTGCTGGAGGCGGGACCCGAGGTCACCGTGCTGGCGACCAGCCGCGAGCCGATCGGCATCGTGGGCGAGCTGACCTGGCGGGTGCCGTCGCTGTCGGTGGACGGTGAGGCCGTCGAACTGTTCGTCGACCGCGCCCGCCGTACCCGTCCGGATTTCGTTCTTTCCGAGGCTAATTCGTCCGCGATTGCCGAGATCTGCCGTCGCCTCGACGGCATGCCGCTGGCGATAGAGCTCGCCGCGGCCCGGACCCGCACGCTGTCGCTCAGCCAGATCGTCGACGGCTTGCATCACAACTTCCGCCTGCTCGCCGGAGGTGCGCGCACCGCGGTTCGCCGTCAGCAGACGCTGCGCGCGTCCATCGACTGGTCGCACGCCATGCTCACCGAACCGGAACGCGTCCTGTTCCGCCGGCTGGCGGTGTTCATGGGCGGTTTCGACCTGGACGCCGCGCACGCCGTGGGCGCCGACACCGATGCCGAGCACTTCCAGCTGATCGATCTGCTCGGGCTGCTCGTCGACAAGTCACTGGTCGTGACCGACGAAATCGACGGCATCATGCGCTACCGCCTGCTGGAGACCGTCCGCCAGTACGGTCTGGAGAAACTTGCCGAGTCGGGCGAGGCCGAGGTGGTGCGGACCCGGCACCGCGACCACTACACCGCCACCGCGGTGACGCTGGAATCGCAGATTCGCGGCGACGGAACGCCATTGGTGCCGTGGGCCGAACTCGAAATGGACAACCTGCGGGCGGCACACGCGTGGAGTTGCGACGCGGGCGAATTCGGGCTCGCGCTGCAGGTCGTCTCGTCGCTGCAGCGAGTTTGGGTGACGCGCGGGCGATTTCGGGAGGGTGTGGCCGGGTTCGACGCGGTCTTCACCGACGAGCGTTATAGCGATGACGCTGTCGCCCCGGAGATCTGGGTACGCGCGGTGGCCGATGCCAACCTGCTGGCGGTCTGGCACTCCGTCCCGACCAGCCCGCAGCGGGCAGAGGAAGCGTTGGCCGCTGCCCGTCAACTGGGCGACCACGCACTGTTGGTGAGCATCCTACTGGCCTGCGCCGTACTGGCGATGAACGAAGCCGCGCTGGCGGAGCCGTATTTCGCCGAGGCGGCCGAGCTGGCCCGCGCCGCGGGTGACGACGCCGCGCTTTACCACGTGCGTTGCTATCAATGCTTCGTCGGCAACGTCAGCGGTGATCCCGTCGCTTCGCAGGCCGCCGGCGAGGAAGGGCGTGCCCTCGCGGACCAGTTGGGCGACAGCTTCATGTCGCGCTACGGCCGGGTGTTTCTCACCGGCGCGTTAGCGATGCAGGGCAAGTTCGCCCAGGCGCTACGGGTATCGCGTGCGCTGGTCGAAGAAGCCCGGGCCGCACAGGATCTCGCGATGGAAACATTCGGCCTCATGACGCTGGCACAGGCGCTGACGTTCACTGGCGATGCCGCCGCGGGCCGCGCCGCGGCGCAAGTAGCCTTGGACAACGGTGCTGCCATGGGCGGTTTCCATGAGGACACCGCGTACGTGGCGCTGGCCAACGCCGAGTTGGCAAGCGGCGACGTCGCGGCGGCCAGGGATGCGTGTGAGGCGGCCTGGCAGTCGACCTCTCCGCTCAAGGAGCTGTTTGTGCGCAGCCTGGCGCCCATGACCGATGCGGCCTTGGGCTGTGGTGACCTCGTGGCCGCTCGCCGCTGGGCCGACGATGCCGTCGCCGTGGTTCCGGGAAGTCATCGGGTGATGGTGCTGACCGCGCGGGCGGCAGTCGCGGTCGCGCAAGGCGAACCGCAGCAGGCCGAACGCGATCTGTACGAGGCTTTGGAAACCGCCGAACGCACCGGCGGCTACCTGCAGCTGCCCGGCGCCCTCGAACGCCTCGCCGCCCTGGCCGCCGACACCAGCCCGGAGCACGCCGCCCGGCTGTTCGGTGCGGCCGAGGGCATCCGCCGCCGCCATGGCGAGGTACGGTTCCAGGTGTTTCAGGCCGCCTACGACGACTCGGTGACGCAAGCACGAGAAACACTGGGCGACAGCGCATTTGAATCGGCATGGTCCGAAGGCATGGCGCTATCCACCCAGGAGGCCATTAGCTACGCGCGGCGCGGCCGCGGTGCACGCGGACGCCCGGCCAGCGGATGGGAGTCCCTGACTCCCACCGAGCGCGACGTCATCCGGCTCGTCAGCCAAGGACTGCCCAACAAAGACGTCGCGGCGCGGCTGTTCATCTCCCCGCGCACCGTCCAGACCCATCTGACGCACGTGTACGCCAAACTCGCGGTGTCCTCGCGGGTTCAGCTGGCCCGGGAAGCCGCCCGCCACGCCTGAGTCAGGTCGACAGCTGGGTGCGAATCAGTGGAACGATCTTGTCCGCCATGTACTGGTGCCCCGCGTCGTTCGGATGCACGCCGTCCGCACCGATCAGGTCGGGCCGGCCGACGAACCAGTGTTCGGCGATCGGGTCGATGAAGGTTGCCCCCGCCGCCCCGGCCGCGCCGCCGAGAATGTCGCGGATCACAAACATCGAAGGCGGCACGTCGGCGGTCGGCCACGGCGGTCCGATCACCAGCAGCCGCGCCGCCGGCGCCAGCCGGCGCGCCAGATCCAAAGCGGCGTGGGTTTTTTCGGTCAGGTACCCGGGATCGACCCCTTGGTCGTTGCGGGACCCGAAGAACACCACCAGCGCGTCGTCGGGCTGCACCGCCTTGGGCGTCAGATCCTCGAAGATGCTGCCGTGGTCGCCGGGGGTGCCATAACCGGCCCTGCCTTCCGCCGCCACGCTGCCCGAGATCCGCGAACCGCGTGACCCGAGCACCTGGAAGGCGCGCGACGTCCAGGATCTGGAACCCAGACCGCCCTCATCGGTTCCGGTGGTATACGAGTCCCCCACCACCGCCACATGATTCAGCCGGAAGTCGAGCGTCAGTGTCTCGTAGGTGCGCACCTGCACCGGGTATGCGATGCCTACGCCCGCCAGAAAACTCAACCCAATGAGAAAGGTGGCCAGACGACTCACTCTCACCTCCACTGTCAACGGCATCGTCGGGTGCCGCCGCGTCCTCATCAAGTATTCCCCGTGAGTCGCGGCCGGCCGCTGAGGCGGCCATCACACCGCGCGGGCCGAAACCGCTTCCAGCGGACGGTCGATCGGATGCAGCTTACTGTTTGGCTCGCCGGGATCGCTTCTCGCGTTGACGGCCCTGACATCGACCATCTTGCGCATCCAGCGGCGGGCGGGCTCTTCGACGCCGTGATACAGCAGCACCGAGGCGCCCAGGGCGATCGCGAGCAGGCCGATGATGTTCCACTTCCACGGGTTATCCAAAGTCGGCAGCTCGAATTGCTCCACGGCCCATCCCCAGGAGGTGTGCACCAGCTCGTGCACCATGTACAGGCAGAACGAGATCTTGCCGCCGTACACCATCACTCGGGTCGACAGCACCCGCGGCAGGCTGCCCAGCCCCACGGCCAGCGAAATCACCAGCGGAACGAACAACACGTCGACGACGCCACCGCTGTCGTTCTCCACGACTCCCGATATCGGGTGCGCGCCAAACCAATACAGCACGCCCACCATGGCGGCCAGCAGCAGCAGGGACACGTATCCGGCGACGCGGCGGCCGCGATCGGTCAGGCGCAGCCTGCGCACCGCGGCGCAGGCCAGCGCGCCGGCGGTGAACTGGGTGACGATTCGGGGCAGCCAGCTCCACGGGGTGTAGAAGTGGCCACTGGCGAGCAACATCAGCACCGGCGGCAGCGACGCCGCGAAGGCCAGGACCATCAAGCTGCGCGCCCTGGTCGCCTGTTTCATCCGCAACAGGACCAGCACCATGACGGCGAAGAGCACGTAAGCCAGCCATTCCGCGCTGATCGACCAGGCCGGCCCATCCCAACTCGAGTCGTCGAAGAACGGCACAAACCACAACTGCACCAACAGGATTTGGCGCACGTAGCTAATCGCCGTGAGCGACGCCGCGTCCGGCGACGGCACATGACCGACGTGCAGGGTGAAGATCACCCACAGGGCGGCCAGATGCAGGGTGACCAGATACACCGGCCATACCCGGGCCAGCCGCAGCCACAGGAAATGCAGGGTCGCGCGGGTCGACCAGGACCGGCCCATGCGGTCGAGATAGTTGTAGGTCAGCACGAACCCGCTGAGGATGAAGAACAGGTCGACACCCTGGGCGCCGCAGTTGAGCACCGGCGCAAGGGCGTCGCGGAAATCGGGCGAGACGTCGCCGAGCATCGGCCGGAAGTGGAACAGCACCACCCAGAGCGCGGCGACAATGCGGAGCCCCGTCAGGGCCGTGATCTCGCCCCTGATCTCTCCGCCCCGCACGCTGCTCTTCCCGTCCGAATCGTGGCCGTTCCGTTTCGCGCTACTTCGGCCGAGCGGGAAATCTCGCCTTTTCACAAGCCCCCCGACTAGAACCGGCAGCCTTGGCAGCCTAGCAGCGCAATCGTCGGCTCGGGTGGACGGTTGTGGTGTGGCAAACCGGGTTCCGGGGTAATCCATGGGCCCGATGACCCGCTGGGCGTTTGCTCAGCCCTCGGCCGCAATGGGGCCGCATTCGCTTCTTAGCAAAGCGTTAGACACGGCTTCCGATCCCCTTAGGCTTGCGGCCTAACGTTTGAATCACACTTTGGTGAGCGTGGCGGCGCCCTCCGAAGACCGCGCGAGCGCCACGGAGAGTGAGGGGTCTGCATGACGATCGCAGGCAACCAGACCGGCCACGACAACTGCGTATTTGACTGCGACGGCGCACAAGTCCGGGCGCACTACCGCCACCTGGCGACCGTGGTGCACATTCGCGGCGAAATCGACGACGAAAATGTCGACCGCCTCAGTGACCACATCGCGCGGTTCACGCTGGGAGAAAACCCCGTGGTGCTCGACGTGGCGGACGTCAGTGAATTTGCTGAGGCCGGCATCTCGCTGCTGTACGCGTTTGACGCCGATTGTCGCGCCGCCGGGGTGGACTGGACCCTCGTCGCCAGCTCAGCGGTGACCCAGGCGCTAGATGACACCGGTCATGACGCCAGCTTCCCGATCATGCGCTCGGTTCACGAGGCGCTGCAGGATCGGGCCGACGCCATCGTGCTGCGCCGCCGGATGGCGTTGCCGCTGGTCAGGAAGACGCCTTAGCGCGCGAGCGCAACCGGCGCAGCCTGGCACCTCCGACGACCGCCAGCACCCCGGCTGTGGTCAACAGCACCAGCGTGAGCAGCAGCAGCTGCGGGTCATAGATCACCGACGTGGTGGAGGGTTGACCGTCCGCGATCGGCGCCACCGACACGGTGTGATGCGAGTGCCACCAGGACAACCCCGAGCAGACGAACGCGGCGCCGGCCAGGCCGAGCTCGAGGATCGCGCGATAGCGGGAGTTCATTGCGCCGCCCCGGTGTCGTCGTCCCACTCCCGGTCGACGGCATCGGAGCGGGTCGGCTCCACCCGCTCCTGCACCAGTGGGGTCAGCGCGGCCCGCAGCTGACGATGCCGACGCGCCCAGGCCTGGGCGGTGCGGTCATTGGTGAGCTTGAGGCCGATGCCGACGCGTCCGCGCGGCACCCCGACCAGTTCGCCCAGGGCCCGGGCCGACTGCCAGCGCGCCAGGTCCTTCCCGGAGGCCTCGTGATTTTCGGGCTCGGGATACACCTTGACGATCTCGCGCACCAGAATCGTTTCGGTGCCCTGGCGCAGCGCGTCCTCGGTGAGCTCGACCGAGACGTGGATCCGGGCGGCCTTCACCTGTATCCCCAGGAACGCCGACACGAGCACCAGGAAGATCGCGGGGACCACCAGCGACACCGGGGCACCGCTCCAGATTTCGATCAGGATCATCGCCACCGCCGCGAGCGGGCCGCACGCCAACCACCACCAGCTCGCACCGGGTTCGTAGAACAACGGCTTGGGTGCGGTGTCGCCGCCGGTCGTCATCGCAAGCCCCATCTCACGAAAGCCACCCTGCCGCATCGGCGGCCCAATAGGTGAGAACGATATCGGCCCCGGCGCGCCGGATGCTGGTCAGCGACTCCAGCGCCGCGGCGCGCTCGTCGATCCAATTGTTCGCGGCGGCAGCGCAGATCATCGCGTACTCCCCCGACACCTGATAGGCGGCGACGGGAACGGGCGAGACATCCGCCGCGGCCGCGACCACGTCGAGATAACTCATCGCCGGTTTGATCATCACGATGTCGGCACCCTCGTCGAGATCGAGCGCGATCTCGCGCAGCGCCTCGCGGGCGTTGCCCGCCTCCTGCTGGTAGGTGCGCCGGTCGCCGGACAGACTCGAGCTGACCGCCTCACGAAACGGGCCGTAGAACACCGAGGCGAATTTGGCGGCGTAGGCCAGGATCGCCACGTCGGTGAAGCCCGCGGCGTCCAACCCGTCGCGGATCGCGCCCACCTGTCCATCCATCATGCCGCTCGGCCCCACCACCTGAGCGCCCGATTCGGCTTGCGCCACAGCGAGTTCCACGTACCGGGCCACGGTGGCGTCGTTATCGACCCGGCCCCGGCCGTCCAGGACGCCGCAGTGGCCGTGGTCGGTGAACTCATCCAAACAGGTGTCGGCCATCAGCACGGTGGCCTCGCCGAGGTCCTTGGCCAGGTCTCGCAGCGCAACGTTGAGGATCCCGTCGGCGTCGGTCCCGGCCGAACCGATCGAATCCTTGTCCTCGTCACGGGGCACGCCGAACAGCATCAACCCGCCCACCCCGGCGGCGACCGCGCTGGCGGCCGCGCTGCGCAACGAATCACGGGTGTGCTGTACCACGCCCGGCATGGACGTGATCGGCCGGGGTTCGTCGATGCCGTCGGCGACGAACATCGGCAGCACCAAATGCCTTGGCTCCAAGGAGGTTTGCGCCACCAGACGGCGCAAAGCCGGGGTGGTGCGAAGCCGACGCGGGCGCTGCCGCGGGTAGGCACTCATGCTCGTTGAGTGGCGACCCGCTGCGCGCGCTCCAGCGCGCTTGCGATCGCCACTAGCGCCTGCGGCTCTTTTTGCGCGGCGGCGGCAGCGCACCCTCGGCGCGCAACCGCGCGGCGTGTTCGGCCAGCGCGTCGACCAGCGGACCAACCGCGGCGGTCTCGGGCTGGACATCCACCCGCAGACCGAATTCGGCTGCGGTCTCTGCGGTTTTGGGACCGATGCAGGCGATGATCGTCCGGGCGTGCGGCTTGCCGGCGATGCCGACCAGGTTGCGCACCGTGGAGCTGGACGTGAAGCACACGGCGTCGAAGCCACCGGTCTTGATCATCTCTCGCGTCTCCGCCGGTGGCGGGGCGGCCCGCACCGTCCGGTAGGCGGTGACATCCTCGATCTCCCAACCACGTTCGCGCAGACCCTCGGCCAGCGTCTCGGTGGCGATGTCCGCACGCGGCAGCAGGACCCGGTTGACCGGGTCGAAAATGCTGTCGTAGGGCGGGAAGTCGTCGAGCAGGCCCAGCGAGGACTGCTCACCGGCCGGCACCAGCTCCGGGCTGATCCCGAACGCGCGCACCCGGTCGGCGGTCGATTCGCCCACACACGCGATCTTCACTCCGGAGAACGCGCGCGCGTCCAGACCGAACTCGCCGAACTTCTCCCACACCGCGCGCACCGCGTTGGTGGAGGTGAACACCACCCACTGGAAGCGGCCGTCGACCAATCCCTTGACGGCCCTCTCCATCTGAGCGGGGCTGCGCGGCGGCTCGACGGCAATGGTCGGCACCTCGATGGGCAGCGCGCCGTAGGACGTCAGGCGTTCGCTCATCTCGCCGGCCTGGTCCTTGGTGCGCGGCACCAGCACGGTCCAGCCGTACAGCGCGCGGCTCTCCCACCAGTTCAGCTTCGCCCGGCTGGCCACCGTCTTGCCGATGGTCACCACCAGCGGTCCGGTCAGCGGACCGGCGGGGTCGGTGCCGCCCAGCACCGCCGAGTCGGTCAGGCCGTGCAGCGTGGTCTCGATCGAACGCTGTTGGCAGGTGGTGCCGTGCGCGGTCACCACGCACGGGGTGTTCTCGGCGAGCTCGTGCTCGATCAGGGTGCGTGCCGCGTCGGCCAGATGCGACGACGTGGCCTGCAGGATCAGCGGACCGGGCGCGGCGGCCAGCGCCTCCCAATCCACTTGTGGGTCGCGCACGTCGGCCACGGTGTGCGAAGAGCCCAGCGGCAGCCCCGCATACGTCGGCACGGCATCGCTGGGGGCCAGCCCGGGCACGATCTCGATGTGCAGGTGGCTGCGCGCGACGGCGTTCACCTCGGTGATGACCGCGTCGACCGTCAGCGGGTCGCCGGCCACCAGGCGCACCACGTCCACGCCCGTGCGGGCCTCGGTGGTCAGCGTCTTGGCCACCTCGGCGGGATCACCCAGGGCCGGGCGGATGTCGGGACCACCGGAGATCACCGCCGGCTGCGTCTTGGTCGGCTCGGATCCGCCGTCGCCGGTGGAGGCGGCCGGCTCCGCCGGAGCCGGGCCGGAAACCGGCGGCAGGTCTTTGCCGATCAGGGCCAGCACCGGCTCGGGCACGTCGGGGTCGGTGAACACCAGGGCGGCGTTCGCCAGCACCGTGGCGGCCCGGGTCGTCAGCAATCCCGGGTCACCCGGGCCGGAGCCCACGTACGTGATGCGGCCGGGTGTCGGCTTACGCCCTCGCGTCGTCATTGTCGCTCCCACGTAACTCGCTTCTAATTTCCTCGCGTCGGGTCTTGCCGCGCGCCGCTCATCAGCTCTCGGGCGCCCAGCTCGAACAGCTCCGCGGCCACCGAGAGCCCAAGCTCTCGTGCCCGACCGGGACTGCCGATACCGGACGCGCGGATCACATCAGACCCGTCCAGCGCCGCCACGCAACCGCGCAGCGACAGCTCTTCGAAGATCCGGCCTTCCTCATCGATGGACTCGACCACTTCGGCGATCGCGCCCACCGGTGCGGAGCAACCGGCCTCCAGTTCGGCCAGCAGGGTTCGCTCCGCAGTGACCGACGCCCTCGTGTCGGCGTCGTCCAGTTCCGCCAGCACCGCCGCTAACCGGCTATCGCCGGCACGGCATTCGACGGCGAGCGCGCCCTGAGCCGGTGCTGGCAACATCTGCACCGGCTCTAGCGTCTCGGTGACATCGTCGAGGCGACCGATCCGGGCCAGTCCCGCCCGGGCTACCACGATCGCGTCGAGATCACCACTGCTTACCCTGTTCAACCTGGTATCTAGGTTGCCTCGTAGGGGGCGGATTTCCAAACCGAGACCCAATGCTCTAAGCTGCGCGGCCCGCCGCGGCGAGGAGGTGCCCACCAGCGAACCGGCCGGCAACTCCGCGAGCACCAGCCCGTCGCGCGCTACCACCGCATCGCGCGGGTCGTTGCGCACCGGTATGGCCGCCAGAGCAAACCTCGGATCCTCGGCGGTGGGCAGGTCCTTGTGGGAGTGCACGGCGGCGTCGACACGGCCCTCTTCCATGGCCTCGCGCAGGGCGGTGGTGAAGACACCGACCCCGAGGTCTTCGATGGGCGCCGACGACCGGTCCCCGGCGGTGGTGATGGTCACCAGCTCCGCCGGGTGTCCCAGCGCGATCAAAGCGTCTCGGACCGTTCCGGCCTGGGTGGTGGCCAACAGGCTGCCCCGCGTGCCTATCCGGATCACGTTCGCCAATCGGCTACTCGGCGGTTTGCTGCGGGGTTCCCGCGTCGAATCCGCTTGCGATGACCGGCAATTCGCCCGCGGCCACGGCATCGACGGCGGTCTGGTCGAGTTCGAAGAGTTCGCGCAGGGCCTCGGCGTAGCTGTCGCCACCGGGCGCGCTGGCGAGCTGTTTGATCCGCACGGTCGGCGCGTGGAGCAGCTTGTCCACCACCCGCCGCACGGTCCGGGCCACCTCTTCGCGCTGGGCGCTCTCGAGCCCGGGCAGCCGGTTGTCGAGGCGCAGCAGCTCCGCTTCGACCACGTCGGCGGCGCGCTGGCGCAACGCCGTGACCGTCGGCGTGACCTCGGCCATCCGCTGGCCGGCGAGATAGGCAGCAACTTCGGTGGCGACGATGTTGCGGGCGGCGTCGACGTCCGCGGCCGCGGCGTGGGCCGAGGGCTCGTGCTGGACGCGGTCCACGTCGACAACCCAGACGCCGGGCAGGCCGGCCACCGCCGGGTCGACGTCGCGCGGCATGCCCAGGTCGCAGATCACCAGCGGGTTCGCCTCTTCGTCGCGGTGCGCGGCGGCCAGCGCGTGGTGCACGTCGGCCAGCGAGACCACCGGGGTCACCGCTCCGGTACAGCTGACGACCACGTCGGCGCCGGCCAGGGTGTCGGCCAGTCGGTCCAACGGCAGGGCGTCGGCCGGCACCCCGGTGTCGCGAATCTTGCGGACCAGGCGCTGGGCCCGGGACAGCGAGCGGTTGAGTACATGGACGTGCCCGATGCCGGCCCGGGACAGGTGCGCCGCGGCCAGGGCGCCCATCGCTCCGGCGCCGACCAGGACCGCCGACTTACCGGACAGCCCGCCCAGCCGGCGTTCGGCCATGTTCAGGGCGACCGACACCACCGAGGCGCCGGCGGCGTCGATGGCGGTTTCGGAGTGCACCCGCTTGCCCACCGACAGGGCCCGCTGGGCCAGCTCGTGCAGGACCCGGCCGACGGTGCGATTGGTCTCGGCGTCGGCATAGGCGCGACGGACCTGGCCGAGCACCTGCTGCTCGCCGATCACCGCGGAATCCAGGCCGCTGGCGACCGCGAACAGGTGCTCGACGGCGGCCTCGCTGTACCGGACGTACGCGTATTTGGTGAGGTCGGCCATCGACATGCCGGACTGTTCCGACAGCACCTGCCCGATCACGGCCAACCCGCCGTGGAACGCGTCGACCACCGCGTAGACCTCGACCCGGTTGCAGGTAGACAGCACCATCGCCTCGGTCACCAGCGGCGACTGCAACACCCGGTCGACGATCTTGCCCTGATCGGCCTCGTCGATGCTGAGTTGTTCCAGGACGGAGACCGGCGCACTGCGGTGCGAAACCCCGAAGAGCAAGACGCTCACGGCAGCATCACCTGGCCAGCTCCCTTGCTTCCTCCAGTAAATGAACTGCTGTCCAAGGTAATCGTTTATCAGCTGGGCTACCAAATAATGGCCCGCCGCCGGCCGACCGGGCGACGGCCGGTCGGTTAGCGGGCGAGATCGGCCCGCAGCCGAGGCTCGTCGATCTCCCAGTAGCTGTGTTCGCGGCCGTCGAGCAGGATCACCGGCAGCCGGTCGCCGAACTCGGCACGCAGCGCGGTGTTGCCCGTAGCGGCGGCCGCGTCGACGTCGGTCATCGACAGCTCGAAGCCCAGCTCGGCGGCCAATTCGACCAACCGGGCGTGCACCCGCTCGCAGATGGCACACCCGTCGCGGGTCAGCAGCTCCACCCGTGGCCGGCCGGTCGCCTCAGTCATGGGCACCAGTGTGGCATCGGTGACTTGTGGGGCCATCTACCAGGCGTTATGTTCCGACAATGGCCGACGAAACGCTGCGAGTCGATCCTGTCGTGATGCAGGGTGCCGCCGCCTCGCTCGGTGGTGCGGCCGAGCAGCTTTCGGCCCAGCTGTCCCAGCTCGACGACCAGGTGGGCCAGCTGCTGGGCGGTTGGCAGGGTGTGGCCGGCAGTGCGTACGGATCCGCGTGGGAGCTGTGGCACAACGGCACCCGCGAGGTTGAGCTCGGGCTGTCGATGCTGGCGCACCTGGTCGGCCAGGCCGGCGGGGCGTATCAGGCCAACGAGGCCGGATCCGCCCAGGCGGAGCGCGGGGTGCGCGGTGGCTGAGGCGTTTCGGGTGGATCCGCAGGCGCTGGCCGATGCGGTGCACCGGATGGCGGCGTTCCAACGCTATGCCGAAGACATGATCGCCGAAATCGATTCGCGCGTAACGCGTTTGCATGCAGTGTGGACGGGCGAAGCCGCCGCGGCGCACGCTGAGGCGCATCAGCACTGGGTTCGCGGCGAGGCGATGATGCGCCAGGCGCTGGCCCAACTGGAGAAGGTGGCCACGACCGCGCACGGCAACTACACCGGCGCAATGTCGACGAATCTCGGTATGTGGTCGTGACTAAATGGCGCCGCTGGCGTGTGACCCGACTGCCCTAGACCGAGCCGGTGCCACGGTCCTGACCACCGGCGTCTCCTTGGGTTCGGTGATCTCGACGTTGACCACGGCGTTGGCCGACACGGCGGGCATGGCCGGTGACGATCCGGTGGGTGTGGCGCTGGGCCGCGCGTACGACGGTGCAGCGGCCAAGGTGATCGAGGCGATGACCGGCACCCGCAATGGGTTGGCCAGCATCGGCGACGGGGTGCGGATGTCGGCGCACAACTATGCGCTGGCCGAGGCGATGTCGGACGTGACGGGCCACGCCGCAACTCTGCCGACGCCGCCGGTGACGGCGCCGCTGACCGCGGCGTCTCATCCGCCATCGGCGGTGGGCGCCGGAAGCAGCGCCCCGGCGGGTTGGAGTTGGGTCGCGCCGTATATCGGAATGATCTGGCCCACGGGCGATTCGGCGAAACTACGCGCCGCCGCCGCGGCATGGACGACCGCGGGTGCCACCTTCATGACGACCGAGTTCGCGGCCGGCGGCGGCACCATGGCCGCCATTGCCGCGCAACAGATTCCGGAAGGCACCGCCATCAACAAGGCGTTGACCGACGCCTCTCGTGCCGCCATCAGCGTTGCGGGCCAATGCCAGACGATCGCGGCGCAGCTCAACAGCTACGCGGCCAAGATCGACAAAGTGCACGCGGCGATCCTGGACCTGTTGTCGCGCATCTGTGATCCGCTGACCGGCATCAAAGAGGTTTGGGACCTTCTCACCGACGAAGACGAAGACGAGATCAAAAGAATCGCCGACGACATCAAAACGGTGGTCGACAACTTTTCCCAGGAAGCCGAAACGCTCGCCGACCAGATCAAGGCCACCATGTCGGCGGCCGCCACCGCCGCGAAGGATATGGCCCACTGGGCCGACAAGGAGTGGAACCACTTTCTGCACGGCACGCCGGTGGGTAGGGCGCTCAACCAGGTGGCCCAGACCCTCAAAGGCGTGGGCGTTGAGGGGTATGACTTCCTCGAGCAGCTTGCAAAATTCAGCCCGAGCCGGCTGCAAAGCGATCCGGTGGGTTACGCCAAAGACGTCTACGGCATGGTCTCCGCGGAATTGCCACTCGTCGGATTGGGGCCCGACGGCGGGCCCGGCGTCGCCGAGTCCTGGAAGGCAGTGGGTAAGGACGTCACCCACTGGGACGAGTGGGGTACGAACCCCGCAGAAGCGCTCGGGAAATCGATCTTCGATGTGGCCACCTTCGCCTTGCCCGGTGGACCGCTCTCCAAGTTGGGAAAGGTCGGTCACGGCGCTGCCGACGCGCTGAGAGGTTTGAAGAAGCCGCCCGAGCTCAAACCGCCGGAGGTCAAGCCGCCGGAGGTCACGCCGCCGGAGGTCAAGCCTCCCCCGCCCGCGCCCAAGCCACCGGAATCGGGCCAGCCGGCACCAGCGCCCCAGGGCAAACCGGGGCCCTCGGGCAAGCCGGCGCCCGGGCCCGCCGACGGTCCGCTGCCGCACAGCCCCACCGAATCCAAGCCGCCACCGGTCGAAAAGCCCCCGGCCGTCGAGCCGCTCAAGCCGACGGCGACGCCGGGCGAGCCCGGCGGTAGGGCCCCGGTGGGGGCGCCGCCAGGAGACACACCGCTACCCCATTCGAAACCGCCCGAACCCGTTCCCGCCCACGCGCCTGCGGCTCCCGGTGAACCTCCGGCTGCGCCGGCTCCGCACGCCGGTCCTCCACCCGGATCCGCACCCGCAGCCCCCGCGGCTCCGCACCTGCCGACGCCGCCTTCAGTCCCGATGGGTGGTGGTCCCCCTGCCGAAATCCCTCCCGGCTTGGGCGATGTGCCGCATGGTGGTGAACCCCCGGCCCATCCCGGAGAGCCGCACGGCGGGGGTCCGCACCCACCCGGTGACGGCAACGGGCCACGTCAACCTGGCGACGCTCATCTGCCCGGTGACGGCGGAGGGCCACATCAACCTGGCGACGGCCGTCTGCCCGGTGACGGCCATCCCGATAGCGACGGCGGAGGGCAACATGACCCCCACCCCGGCGATGACGGTGATACATCCGGTGATCATCCCCACGGCGACGGCGGCCATAACGGCCCACGTAAGGCGAGGGACGTTTTCCCTGACGCAGAAGAATTCGGCGAGCTCTCCGAGGAGCAATACCGCGAACTCTTCGAAGACGAAAACGGGCGACTCAGGTATCCGGATATGGATGATCCCGCTAAACCGTACGCAATTCCGGGCACAGTGCGGGTTTATACGGCTGACGATATTGCGTCGTTGGACGGCCAATGGCTAGACCGCATCGGCAGTGCACGCGGAAGATGGCTCGCTTTTGAAGGGACGCCGTTCGAAGGCCGTTCACTTCCCCACACGAGTCTTGACGAACCGTATAATGCTTACAAAGTTAACGCGTCGGCCGGACTTCCGCCCGGGTGGAAAATAGAATTTTCAAGAGCGGCACCTTGGTTCGGCCAACCGGGCGGTGAACCGCAATTCCTCCTACTGGCACCCAAAGGTGTACGGCCCAGTGTTCAGGCCTTAATCGACAGACATTTCCTTAATCCGCCTTAACAGCATGAGGAGTTATATGACCGACTACCATCTCGACCTCACCCCTTTTCCCGCGTTCCTCCATCGTATCGTTACATCCTGGTACGTGTGGCAGAAGGTTTACCTTCGCGGTCGCAACCGGTTTCCTGGCGAGGCTCAGCGTCAGCCGAAGCTCGGAGAGACCCCCGAGCAAGTCTTTTGGGGCCGCCGTCCACCCGAAATGACCGACCGGAACGAATTAGCACTCCTTGATGACGCCGATGTTTCTTTTTACTTGGTCTGCGAAGACGATGGCTTTTTTATTGACTCCCAGGAACGCGGTTCACGAGAGACATACTGGATGTTCAGGCGTTTCGAAGATGCTGAAAAATATCTCTTGTTTCTGATAAGCCAGACCGCTCGGCCTGGTCGGTATACAGATAGCCCCGCTTACCGCTGGTATCAAGAAGGGTTGAATCCCAGAGTCACCTTGACGAGACCGGACCCGGTGAATTACCCCGGACGAGTTAGCTTGAGAGTGGACCAAGAACCTACAGATCGAGGTTGGATGGGCGAGACTGACGCTCCCGCAGGTTCTCATATCATAGTCCTAAGCTTCGAAGTACTTGATTCCGTTCTTCGCGACGGGATTCCGGCGGACTGGTTCACAAACAAATCCTCAGACAGGTAGGACGATCATCGAGATAATCGAACGCTGACAGCGTTTCCCACCTCATCGATCATGACGGGAGTTCCAGATGAGCAAAAAGATTGCTGGAAAAACCTTTTCGACGCCGGAAGAAGCCGGTGTTACTGCGCCAACAGAGGAAGAATTAGCGCGTGCAAGGCGAGGCTTCGAAGAGTTTCAGGCCAAAGTCGACGCTGTTGCGACAGAAGATCGCAAAACCAACGTTTCGCCGAAATTCTGGGACGACATCTCTGGCACCGAGTACGATCCCAATAAGAAACGTTAAGCTGCTTTCCTATACTCGCGCAATAAATCCAGTAATGGCGGCCAGCGCGTAGCGCAATAGGAGAAGCACGATTGCGCATAGATCCCGGTTATGCATCATCGACTCCGGCAATACGGCCGCGGCGGCTAGCAGAGAAGCGTCTACTATGGCGTCAGATCGAACTGGGCCGTCCAGTCACAAATTCGAAGTGCGTGATGCCGCGAACGCGGTTCCTCAGCCCGCGGACACGTCAACGCCCGCACGCCATCTGCCCGATAGGGTTGGGGATCGGGCACCCGCTGGGTCGCCAGGCACCACAGCGATCTAGGAGGTTTGGCGATGACTTCCTCTGACCCGGTCAACCCGGACCACACCGGTTACGTTGACCCGGAAACGCTGGCCGCGGACGCCAGCGCCGCCCGCGCGATCGAGGGCATGCAGGAAGCCGCCGCCTCCGAGGATCGCCCTCAGCCGCCGATCGACCTGACCGCGGCCGCCTTCTTCGACGTGGACAACACGCTCGTGCAGGGCTCGTCGGCCGTGCACTTCGGGCGCGGGCTGGCCACGCGGAACTACTTCACCTACCGCGACGTCGTCGGATTCATCTACGCGCAGGCCAAGTTTCAGATCCTCGGCACGGAGAATAGCAACGATGTGGCCGCCGGCCGACGCAAGGCGCTCGCCTTCATCGAGGGCCGATCGGTCGAACAACTGGTCACCCTGGGCGAGGAGATCTACGACGAGATCATCGCCGACAAGATCTGGCCCGGCACCCGCGAGCTCACCCAGATGCACCTGGACGCCGGCCAGCAGGTGTGGCTGATCACCGCGACGCCCTACGAGCTCGCCGCGACCATCGCGCGACGGCTCGGCCTGACCGGCGCGCTGGGCACGGTCGCGGAATCGGTCGACGGCGTCTTCACCGGCAGGCTGGTCGGCGACATCCTGCACGGCACCGGCAAGGCGCACGCGGTGCGGTCGCTGGCAATTCGCGAGGGGCTCAACCTGAAACGCTGCACGGCGTACTCGGACAGCTACAACGACGTGCCCATGCTGTCGCTGGTGGGCACGGCCGTCGCCATCAATCCCGACGCCCGACTGCGTGCCCTGGCCCGGGAGCGCGGCTGGGAGATCCGCGACTTCCGCACCGCCCGTAAGGCGGCCCGGATCGGGGTGCCCTCGGCGTTGGCGCTGGGCGCAGCCGGTGGTGCGCTGGCCGCGCTGGCCTCTCGGCGGCAATCACGCTGATAGGCTGCGCCGCGCAGACACAATTACGGAGGGCATTGCGCCATGACGACCCCCAAGGAAGCCGAAGGACTGATCGGCAGCCATTACCGCGCGCCGGACTACTTCGAGGTCGGCCGGGAGAAGATCCGTGAGTTCGCCCTGGCGATCAAGGATGACCACCCCGCGCACTTCGATGAGAGTGAATCCGCGAACGCTGGGTACCCGGACATGGTGGCGCCGCTGACGTTCCTCGCGATCGCCGGGCGCCGCGTGCAGCTGGAGATCTTCACCAAGTTCAGCATTCCGATCAACATCGCCCGGGTCATTCACCGCGACCAGAAGTTCAAGTTCCACCGGCCGATCCTGGCTCACGATAGGCTGTACTTCGACACTTACCTCGACTCGGTGATTGAGTCCCACGGCACCGTGCTTGCGGAGATCCGGAGCGAAGTGACCGACGCCGATGGTAAACCGATCGTCACGAGTGTCGTCACGATGTTGGGAGAGTCCTCAAACCAGGAGGACGTTGAAGCTACCGCCGCGGCAGTGGCATCCATATCCGCAGGAAAGTTAGGGGCGTTGTAAATGACTGCTCAGGGGGAAACGGGAAGCACGCAACTCAAACCGCCGGTCGAAGCGGTCCGATCCCACTACGACAAGTCAAACGAATTCTTCAAGCTGTGGCTGGACCCGTCGATGACCTACAGCTGTGGCTACTTCGACGAGAATCCTGACCCGCAGAATCTGACCAAGACGCTGGAAGAGGCGCAGTACGCCAAGCGCAAGCTGGCCTTGGACAAGCTCAACCTCGAGCCCGGCATGACGCTGCTGGACATCGGCAGCGGCTGGGGTTCGACGATGCGGCACGCGGTGGCCGAGTACGACGTCAACGTCATCGGACTGACGCTGAGCGAGAACCAGTACGCCCACTGTGTGGCCGAGTTCGACAAGATGGACAGCCCCCGCCGCAAAGAGGTCCGGATCCAGGGCTGGGAGGAGTTCCCGGGTGACGTGCCGATCGACCGCATCGTGTCGCTGGGGGCGTTCGAGCACTTCGCCGACGGCGCGGGTGACGCCGGGTACGAGCGCTACGCCACCTTCTTCAAGAAGTACTACGACCTGCTGCCCGACGACGGCCGGATGCTGCTGCACAGCATCGTGGTGCCAAACGCCGAGGAGGGCAAGAAGTTGGGGTTGCAGGTGAACATGACCCTGCTGCGATTCATCAGTTTCATCCTCAAGGAGATCTACCCGGGCGGGAAGCTGCCCCAGGTCGACCTGGTCGACAAGTACTCGACGGACGCGGGTTTCAAGATCGAGCGCCATCACTTCATCGGCAAGAACTACGTTCCGACGCTGACGGCCTGGGCGGACGCCCTCGAGGCGCACAAGGAGGAGGCGATCGCCCTGAAGGGGCAGGAGACCTACGACATCTACTTGAAGTACTTGCGCGGCTGCTCGGACCTGTTCCGGGACGGCTACACCAACGTCTGCCAGTTCACCCTGGTCAAGTAGCCGGCTTCTCAAAGGTCAACGCCATCGCGGATTTCCGCGGTGGCGTTTCCTTTTGCGCGGCTCAGCCGAAGAAGATGTTGCGACGCCCGGCGAGCAGCCGGTACAGCGTCTGCTGGATGGTCTCGCGCACCTGGTCGGTCAGCTCGAAGGTGACCATCGGGTCGTCGGCGTCGGAGGCGGCGTAGTCGTCGGTGTAGATCGGTTCACCGAACGTGATGTGCCATTTCGACGGCAGCGGCACCAGGCCGACCGGCCCGGCCAACGGGAACAGCGGGGTGATCGGGAAATATGGCAGCCCGAAAAGTCGTGCCAGCAGCTTGACGTCGGTGAGCATCGGGTAGATCTCCTCGGACCCGATGATCGAGCAGGGGATGATCGGCGCCTTGGTCCGCAGCGCCGCCGTGACGAACCCGCCGCGGCCGAACCGCTGCAGCCGGTAGCGGTCCTCGAAGCGCTTGCCCAGCCCCTTGTAGCCCTCCGGGAAGACGGCGGTCAGCTCGCCGGCGGCGAGCAGCCGGTGCGCGTCCGTCGTGCAAGCCATGGTGTGGCCGGCCTTGCGGGCCGCCTCGCCCACGATGGGCAGGTCGAACACCATGTCGGCGGCAAGCAGGCGCAGCTCGCGGTGCGCCGGGTGCTCGTCATGCACGGCCACGGACAGCATCAACCCGTCGAACGGCAGCACGCCGGCGTGGTTGGCGACCACCAGCGCGGCGCCGTCGGCCGGCAGGTTCTCGATGCCGCTCACCTCGACCCGGAACCAGTTCCGGAAGAACAGCCGCAACACCGGCAGCACGATCGCGCTGTTGAAGTGCGGATCGAAGCCGAACTCGTCGACGCTGTAGTCCCCGGTGATTCGTTGACGCAGGAATCCGGCAACGGCGGCGACGCGCTGCGCCAAATCATTCAGCGGGGCGTCGGCGGACGAGGCGCCGGCGGCGCGGCGGTGTTCGTCGATTTCGCGAACCACCGCGGCGATCTGCTCGGCCGACGCGCGGCCATTAGGATCCGAAAGTAACGAAGGGTGTTGGCGAGTTGACTCGGCTCGTTGATCGGCTCTCCGACGCGCCGCTACCCGAGCCCGATTAGTGTGCAGTGGAATGACATTCGCTCTGGTTTCACCCGCCACGATACCTACCTGACCCCACCCCACGGAATTGGATTTCGGCTACCCCAGCGCTGGGCCAGGGATATGGCGCGACCTTCCCAGGAGCGTACCCGATGCGGGTCGATAATGGGAGTCAGGCTTCGGCCGCGAACGTAGTCGTCAAAGGCTTCTGCCGTCGTCCATTTCGGCTGGAAGCCGAGTTCTGAGCGCATTCGGCTGGTATCCATGACGCGGCCATAACTCAAGTAATCAAATTGGTCGCGACTGATCTCGTTGTAATGATTTGCGCGCCGCAAGGAATCCAATACCCAAACGCCGAATCCCGGTACTGGCAAAGGAATCCGGCCGGCACGCCGGATCGCCTGCGACAGCATGATGATTCCGTCGGCGCCGATGTTGAACGTTCCCGCCTTGCCGGCCATCGCCGCACGCTCCAGCGCACCCAGCGCGTCCTGCTCGTGCAGCAGCTGCAATCGCGCGTCGCGGCCGAACATCGTTGGCACCAAAGGCCCGGCCAGATAACGCGACAGCGTCGTGTCCATCGCCGGGCCGATCATGTTGGCCAACCGCAGGATCGTCACCGCGATATCGGGCCGGCGCCGTCCCAATCCGCGCGCGTAGGCCTCGATGTCGAGGCTGTCCTTGGCGAAACCGTCACGGAAAGGCCGGCGGCTGGTGCTGTCCTCGGTGAACATCACCGGATCGTGCGCGCTCGACCCGTACACCTCGGACGTCGACTTGAGCACCACCCGGCGCACCGAGGGCGCCTTCTGGCAGGCCGCGAACAGCTGCATGGCGCCCATCACGTTGATCTCTTTCAACGCCGCCGTGCCGCCGGATCGCGGCGCGTAGGACGCCGCCGCCGCGTGCACCACCGTGTCGACGTCGCCGTTACGAATCACCTTGGCTATGAAGGGATTTCGAATGTCGGCGCGGACGAACTCGGCGCGCCCCATCCGGCGCAGCATGTCCTTGCTCGGGGCTATCGCGTCCACCGCGATGACCCCTTTGATCATCGGGTTCTGCGCGAGCCGGGCCGTCAGGTAGCCACCCAGGAACCGGCAGGCACCTGTGACCAGCACGATTTTGGGGTAATGCACCGTGTTGCCGGCGGTGTCGCCCGGCCCGGTGTTCTCCCCGTTCGACGGATCCACCCGAACAGCCTAGCGGCCGGGCGAGATGGCGGCACTATGCCGCGGACGGGGTTACTTGCCGAGTTTTCTGCGCTGCACCCGGGTGCGACGCAGCAGCTTGCGGTGCTTCTTCTTCGACATACGCTTGCGCCGCTTCTTGATTACTGAACCCATGAACTCCGCTATCTGACCGTGACCTGCTTCAAAGATTGGACCCGGACACTTTACCCGGCGGAACGCACCGAACACCAAACCGGTGTCGGCCGATCGCCGCGCCACGGCGGAGCCTGAATGCCGCCCGCGAGCGGCACGTTTCAGGTCAGCCGGCGTCGAAGTAGGACGTCTCGAGCATGTCGTGGACGGCCTTGGCGTGCACCCGGAAAGACCGGCCTACCCGGACCGCAGGCAGCTCGCCGTTATGCACCAACCGGTACACCGTCATCTTGGAGACCCGCATCAACGCCGCCACCTCGGCGACGGTGAGGAACTGCGTCCTGCCCTGCTGGCTGTCAACGGAACTGGCGTCCCGTGGCTTACCTGCAGCATCTCGCGCTGATGGCCCGTTACTAGACGTCATCGCAACCCAATCGTGTCAGGCACGCGCATGCCAGCGGCTTCCCCTCCGCTGGCACCAACACGTGCTTACATGAGGAGAATAGCGGGACTAATGGGGTTACTGGTACTGGTGGGGGACAATCAGTTCAAAAAACTTGGATTACTCTGATGTAATTCTTAGCTGCTCAGAGCGCATTTTTGCGGCCTGAACGGCCGCGTCGACCGCCGCTCGCAGGCCCCCTCGTTCCAGCTCACGCAGGGCGGCCGCGGTGGTGCCGCCGGGCGACGTGACCGTCGCCCGCAGCTGCGTTGCGGTGGCGTCCACCCGCAGCCCCGGCGCCTCGGCCTCGCCCAGCCGCCGATCGGCGTCCATGCGTTCCAGCAGCATCGCGGCCGAGCCGGCCATGGTCTGGGCGGTCAGATCGGCAGCCACTTCGCGGCTCAGACCCGCCGCGACGCCGGCGTCGACCAGGGCCTCGACCAGCAGGAAGAAATACGCCGGGCCGGACCCCGACAGCGCGGTGACGGCGTCCATCTGGCCCTCCGGAACGCTCAGCACCCCGCCGACCGAGTCGAACAGGGCCGAGACGCCCTCGAGTTGTGGCGCGGTGACGAACCTCCCCTTGGCCAGGGCCGTGACCCCGGCGCCGACCAGGGCCGCCGCGTTGGGCATGGCCCGCACCACCGGCGTCCCGGCGGGAAGCTTCGACTCGAAATAGGTGATGGTGATCCCCGCCGCGACGGTGACGAACACCTGCTCGGCGGTGTCGCTTTCGGCGGCGCCGGCCGCGCGGGCGATCTCGGCCATCACCGACTCGACGTCGGCGGGCTTGACCGCGACCACGACGAATGACGCGTTCTCGACCGCGTCGGGCACCGAGCTGATCAGCACCGAATACGTGTCCGCCAGGTACTTGGCCCGCTCCGGAACCCGCTCGACCACCACCAGGTCCTTGACCTGCCGACCCGCCCGCAGCAGACCCGACAGCAGTGCCTCCCCGATGCTGCCGCCACCGATGATCGCGATTCTTGCCATGCCGGACAGCATCGCAGACCCCGCGCACTAGCGAGCGGCAGGGACCAATGCCAGCTGGCGGGCCTGCACCACCAGGCGGCCCAGGCTGTCGACGACGGTGTGGTCCTCGTCGAACCAGTCGTGCCCGATCTCGGTGCAGGTCGCGATGATGCGCAGCCAGCCGTCGGCCGGCAGGCCGCGCAGAAACGCCGTCAGCTGGATCGTGGGCGCCCAGCCGGTGCGGTCCACCGCGAACGTCACCGGCGCCGACAGATCACCGCACATGAGCGCAAACAGCGCGTCCGGGGCCACCCCGCGGGGGCGCGCCCACATCTGGATCACCGGCGGACGCCCGTCGGTGCGGGGCTGCATGGTCGACAGCACCGGCCGCACGTCGCACCCCTCCCCCAGGTGCACGAGGCCGGCCAGCGGATGCCCGGGGCCGATCGGCTCGATGTCGTCCGGCGGTTCGGGCGCCATCAGGTCGGCCACCGGGTGGGCCGACAGCAGCGGCCTGGCCGCACCGTCGACCGGATAATGCTCGGGCTCGCCGAGGTTGACCACGGCGTGCACCGCGGTGCGGTCGCCCTGGTTCAGCTCGACGTCGACGACGCTGATCCGCCGGCCCCGCTTGCGTACCGACGTCACCAACTGCACCTGCCCGGGATCCGGCGCCCACAGATAGCTCGCCGACACCGCGACCGGCTGCTGAGCCGGTTCGACGCCGGCCGACTGGCCGCCGCAGGCGGTGCGGGCGGCGTTGGCGCACAGCGCCAGCATCGCGCCGCCGTGCACCTTGGGGCCGATGGTCCAGCGCTTGTCGAGTTCGCCCTCGAAGACGCCGGAACCGACCTCCCGCAACGTCATCGCGGTGGTGAATAGCGCACTCATGGTGTCTGGGTTCTCCTGGCTTGGTCAGCGCAGCAGGTGCGTGCGGGCAAACTGCAGCGATTCGGCGAGCATGGCCTCGCGCTCGTTGGCGGACCGCGCGCTGGACGTCGACACTTCCAGGATGACGTGTCCGGCGAATTGGCTGCCGGCCAGCATCTGGCACACCTCGGCGGTGGGTTGGGTGCCGCGCCCGGGGACCAGGTGCTCGTCGGCGGGCAGGCCGTTGCCGTCGCACAGGTGCAGGTGGACCAGGCCGCTACCCATCCGCTGGGCCATGTCCAGCGAGTCGGTGCCCGCGGTCGCGGTGTGGGACAGATCCAGCGTGTAGTGCGCGTGGTTGCCGTCGAGCGGGTCGTAGGAGGGCGAGAACGCCGAAATCGCCGGGCCGGGGCCGCCGCCGCGTTTGCGCATCCGTTCCAGCGACTGGCCGGCCCCGAAGAACCGGTCCGCCCGGAACGGGAACATGTTCTCCACCGCGACCAGCACGTCGCTGGATGCTTCCAGCGACGCCACCTGCTCGGAGAAACCCTCGGCATAGCGCCGCTGCCAGCGAAACGGCGGGTGCACGACCACGGTCTGCGCACCCAGTTGTTCGGCGGCGCGCACGCTGCGATCCAGTTTGGGCACCGGGTTGGCGCCCCACACCCGCTGCGAGATCAGCAGGCACGGCGCGTGCACGGACAGCACCGGGACGCGGTAGCGCCGCGACAGCTTCTCGACGGCGGCGACGTCCTGGCTGACCGACTCGGCCCACACCATCAGCTCGACGCCGTCGTAGCCGAGCCGGGCCGCGTATTCGAAGGCGGCCTCGGCCCGCAACGGGTACACCGAAGCCGTGGAAAGGCCGACTTTGATGGCTGGGCGCACTGTTTACGGTTGCCGCTAACCCGATTGCAACGACAGCGCCAAGGGTCCCAGGGTGATCAGCGCACCCACCGCGACCGCGATCAACGTGCTGGCGATGTCCTCGGTCTTGCGCACCACCCGCACCCCGGCCACCAAGCCCAGGATGACCAGCACCGATAGCACCAGCGCGACCAGGCTGTTCCACCGCCACAGCTGATCGAAGGCCACGAACAACCCGCCGCCGAACGCCACGGCGAGCATCGACTGCAGCACGACCACGCCGCCGCGCCACAGCGTGTCGAATCTGCCGTGCTCCGGGTGGGCAGCCAGGTCCGCGTCCGCGTGCCCGTCGTCATCGAGGTGCTCCTCGCCCAGCACCCCGGCGCCCACTGATCCCTCGGCGTCCTCGTCCAGCTCGGCATCTCCGGACCGCAAGAACGAGCGCACGTACGCGGAGTCCTCCAGCGCCGGCTCGGCCTCGCGCACTTCGGAGTCCATGACGTCCACCGGGACGTCGGCGTAGTGGTCCATGGGGTCCGGGCTCATGCCCTCGGCCCCGGAGGCCTGCCCCGGCTGCCCGGTGCCATTAACGGACGAGCGGGACGAGCCGGGTCGGCCGGCGTCGGGCAACGGCCGTGGATATTCGCTGCGCTCGGGTCCCGGCGCCCGCTTGGGCTGCGGCGGTGACTTGGGCCAGCGTGGCTCGGGCTCCGACCAGTAAGGGGTTTTGGGTTCGTCTTCGGTCACCGGCTCGGCGACGACGTCCTGGGTAGCGGGTTCGGCCGGAGCCGGCTCGGCAACCTCGATCGAGTCGGTGGCGCCGTGGTCGGCTTCTTCGTCATCTCGCACCACCGGAATTTCGCCGGTCAGTTCTGCGACGGTCACTGAGTCGCTGTCGCCGCGCCGGCGGCGGCGCCGCCGGGTGACCGCCGGGGCACCGATGGTTCCGTTTCTGGCCAGCAATTCGGCCACCGAGATCGGCCGAGTGCCCGGGTTCTCGGTTTCGGAGTGCGGTCCGGTCATGGTTTGTCGCCTCTCGATCGGTGCTGATTCCGATCAACTACCTGACCTCCAGCATTACGCACCGAAGGCTCCATGAGGGCCGATCCGTCGGCTTCGCTGTCGAGTTTGCGCAAGATGAGACCTTCCCGTAATGCCCACGGGCAAATATCCACCGATTCGATCGACAGCGCTCGCATGCTTGCCTCCGCCACCAGCGCGCCCGCAACGATCTGCGGTGCCCGCTCGGCGCTCACTCCTTCCAGTTCCGCCCGGTCAGCGGTCGTCATCCTAGAGATGAAAGATATGAGTTGCCTGAGGCCGTTTGCTGTGAGCGTCCTCTTGACCCGCGGTCCGGCGCCCGAGGGCGCCGCGCCGGTGAGTCGTGCCAGCGACCGAAAGGTCTTCGATGTCGCCACCGTCAGGTCGGGACTACCCGCCTCGAGGATGTTCACGCTGGCCTCGGCGAGCTCGGCATCGAGCCAGTCCCGCAGCATCGCCACCCGGCGCCGGCCGGGCGGGTCGTCGGGCAGCCACTCGCGGGTCAGCCGCCCGGCGCCCAGCGGCAGCGACAAGGCGACCTCGGGCTCCTCGTCCACGCCGCTGGACATCTCCAGCGAGCCGCCGCCGATGTCGAGGTTGATGATGCGGCCCGCGCTCCACCCGTACCACCGGCGCACCGCCAGGAAGGTCAGCCGCGACTCGTCCACGCCGGTCAGCACCCGCAGTTCCACGCCGGTCTCCTTGCGCACCCGGCTCAGCACGTCGTCGGAGTTGCCGGCGTCGCGGACCGCGGACGTGGCGAAGGCCATCAGCTCCGCGCAGCCCGAACTGTCGGCGATCTTGGCGAACTCGTCGATCGTCGAGATCAGCTTCTCGGCACCGCGTTTGGTGATCTTGCCGGCGCTGTCGGTCGCCTCGGCCAGGCGCAGCGTGGCTTTCGTCGAACTCATCGGCGTCGGGTGACCGCCCCGGTGGGCATCGACCACCAGCAGATGCACCGTGTTGCTGCCCACGTCGAGAACGCCCAATCGCACGTAAACAAACTAACGAAGCCGCAGCAGCGGTGCTTTGCGCGACCCGGCTAACCCGCCGTGATCACGGCCATACAGGGCCCGAGTGTCAGCGACTCGGATGGCCCGAATCGTGGTCTAACGTGGACTGCGTGGCGAATTCGCACCCCGCACCCGGACAAGAGGTCGAGCTGGATTTCGCCCGCGAATGGGTGGAGTTCTACGACCCCGACAAACCCGAACACCTGATCGCAGCGGACCTGACCTGGCTGCTCTCCCGGTGGACGTGTGTGTTCGGCACTCCGGCCTGCCGCGGCACGGTGGAGGGCCGCCCGGACGACGGGTGCTGCTCGCACGGGGCGTTCCTGTCCGACGACGACGACCGCGCCCGCCTGGACGACGCGGTGCAGAAGTTGACCGACGCCGACTGGCAGTTCCGCGAAAAAGGCTTGGGCCGCAAGGGTTATCTGGAGCTCGACGAGCACGACGGCCAACCGCAGTACCGCACCCGCAAGCACAAAGACGCCTGCATCTTCTTGAACCGGCCGGGTTTTCCGGGCGGCGTCGGCTGCGCGCTGCACAGCAAGGCTCTCAAGCTGGGGGTGCCGCCGCTGACCATGAAGCCCGACGTCTGCTGGCAGCTGCCGATCCGTCGCAGCCAGGAGTGGGTGACCCGGCCGGACGGCACCGAGATCCTCAAGACGTGGGTCACCGAATACGACCGCCGCGGTTGGGGTTCCGGTGGCGCCGACCTGCACTGGTACTGCACCGGCGACCCGGCCGCCCACGTCGGCGCCAAGCAGGTGTGGGAAAGCCTGGCCGACGAGCTCACCGAGCTGCTGGGCGCCAAGGCCTACTCGGAGCTGGCGGCAATGTGCAAGCGGCGCAGCAAGTTAGGGCTCATTGCGGTGCACCCGGCCACTCGCATCGCCGAGTAGCTGCACCGGTCCGGCTGGGTCCGGCAGGCCACGGGAGCAAGCGATGGACGACGAAAAGCGATCGGCCGCGGCTCCGCGGTGGCGCGGTGAGGCCGGGCGCCTCGAAGTGTGGTACGCGACCCTCTCAGATCCACGGACGGGCGCGGGGTTGTGGATCCATTGCGAGACGGTCGCTCCCGTGCGGGGCGCTCCCTACGCGCACGGCTGGGTCACCCGATTTCCGCTCGACGGGTCACCCCGCACCGAACGCTTCGGTCCCGAGCCCGCGCGGCCCGCGGCAGGCGCCGACTGGTTCAGCGCCGCCGGGGCGCGAGTGGCCGACGGGCGGCTGCGCGGACGGGCCGAATCGCTGGCGTGGGACCTGTCTTGGACGGATACCGCGCGTCCGCTGTGGACCTTCCCCCGTCTGACGTGGGAACGCGAGCTGCTGCCCGGCGCGCAGGTCGTGCTCGCCCCCACCGCCGACTTCACCGGGTCGCTGACCGTCCACGACGCCGCCGCGCCCATCGCGGGCTGGCGCGGCGCCGTCGCCCACATCTACGGACACGGCAACGCCCGGCGCTGGGGGTGGATCCACGCAGACCTCGGTGGCGGCGACGTCCTCGAGGTGGTCACCGCCGTGTCGCACCGGCCGGTACTGCGCAGGCTCGCGCCGCTGGCGTTCGTGCGCTTTCGGCTCGACGGAAAAGATTGGCCCACAATACTTTTGCCATCGCTTGCGATGCGGACCAGGCTCGACCCACGAGGCTGGCAGCTGGTGGGTCGCATCGGCGGTCGGCGGGTACGCATCAGCGTCGACCAGCCGCCGGACCGGTGCGTGAGCCTGGGCTACACCGATCCCGACGGCGGCACCGCGGTGTGCACCAACACCGAACGCGCGGAAATCCATGTGGAGCTCGGTCACCGGCGCTGGTCGGTGCTCGGACACGCCGAGGTGGGCCTGCGCGGGGACGCGGCGCCCGCGATCAACGAGAGAACCGCGACGTGACGCCGGTTCCGGAATTCATCGTCGAGCTTCGTCGCCGAATCGGCCACGCGCCGCTGTGGTTGTCGGGCATCACCGCCGTCACGATCCGCGGCCGAAAAGTGTTGCTGGTCAAGCGATCCGACAATGGCGCGTGGACGGCCGTGACCGGGATCGTGGAGCCCGGCGAGAATCCGGCCGACTGCGCGGCCCGCGAAGTGCGCGAGGAAACCGGGGTCAGCGCGCGGGCCACGAGATTGGCGTGGGTGCACGTGACCCGGCCGACCGTGCACGCCAACGGCGACCACGCCCAGTACCTGGATCACGTGTTCCGGATGGAGTGGCTGTCCGGGGAGCCCTTTGCGGCCGACGACGAGAGCACTGCCGCCGCCTGGTTCGACCTCGATGACCTTCCGCCGATGACAGCGGACATGCATCGACGTATCACGTTGAGCGCCAACGACGACGAGCGGACCGTCTTCGACACCGACGGTCCGCCACCGGCGGGCTAACCTTCGAGCTTGTACCCCAGCCCGCGCACCGTCACCAGGTGCACCGGGTTGGCGGGGTCGGCTTCGATCTTGGACCGCAGCCGCTTGACGTGGACGTCGAGCGTCTTGGTGTCACCGACGTAGTCGGCGCCCCACACCCGGTCGATCAACTGCCCGCGGGTCAGCACCCGGCCACTGTTGCGCATCAGGTACTCGAGAAGGTCAAACTCCTTGAGCGGCAACGTAATCGTGTCGCCGTTGACCGAGACCACGTGACGTTCGACGTCCATCCGCACCGGGCCGGACTCGAGCACGCCATCGCTGATCTCGGAATCGTCGTCACCGCCGCGGCGCAACACCGCGCGGATGCGCGCGATCAGCTCACGCGCCGAATACGGCTTGGTCACATAGTCATCGGCGCCCAGCTCGAGGCCGACGACCTTGTCGATCTCACTATCGCGGGCGGTCACCATGATCACCGGCACGCTGGACCGCGCGCGCAGCTGCTTACAGACGTCGGTGCCGGACATCCCAGGCAGCATCAGGTCGAGCAGCACGATGTCGGCGCCACCCCGATCGAACTCGGCGAGCGCGGCCGAACCGTCGGTCACCACGGTGGCCTCGAAGCCTTCCTTGCGAAGCAGGAACGCCAGCGGATCGGCCAGCGACTCCTCGTCCTCCACGATCAGCACACTGGTCATCGGCGCGATTCCTCCTCATCGCTGCGCTCTGCAACGTCATACGCGCGGGTCATCGGCGCGATTCCTCCTCATCGCTGCATGGTGCAGCGTCATACGCGCGGGTCATCGACTTAGTTCTTCCTCTCGTTGTGAGCGGTTGGGCCGCACGTCGCGGCCCTGCGATTGCTCGGATTCACCATCGTCTTGATGAGACACCCTGGCCGCCGGGATCGAAAGAGTGAACGTCGATCCGGTGCCCGGCTTGCTCCACACGCCGATGCTGCCGTTGTGGTTGGCCGCGACGTGCTTGACGATGGCTAGGCCCAGCCCGCTGCCGCCGGTAGCCCGTGAGCGGGCCTTGTCCCCGCGGAAGAACCGCTCGAAAACCCGTTCCTGATCTTCCAGGGCGATCCCGATGCCGCGGTCGGTCACCGCGATCTCGATGTTCTCCCCGCGGCGACGGCGGCTGATCGACACCGGCGAACCTGGCGGCGAATAGGCGATGGCGTTCGACACCAGGTTGGCCAACGCGGTGACCAACAGCGTTTCGTCGCCCAGCACCCGCAAACCGCTGGGCGCGTCCGTGCGAACCTCGATGTCGGCGTTGTCGGCCGCCACCTTGTGCCGCGAAATCGCTTCGCTGACAACCTCGTCGACGTCGACCTCGATGACGTTGGGCAGCCGTTCGGCGCCCTGCAGCCGGGACAGCTCGATCAGCTCGGCGACCATGTCGCCGAGCCGGTTGGCCTCGACGAGCACCTTCTCGGCGAACCGCCGCACCGTCTCGGAGTCGTCCGACGACGCCAGCAGGGCCTCGGCGAGCAGTGCCATGGCGCCCACCGGGGTCTTGAGCTCGTGGCTGACGTTGGCCACGAAGTCGCGCCGGGTGGCCTCCATCCGCGCGTAGTCGGACTGATCGTGGGCGAAGACCACGGCGAACCGGCGGTCTTCTTCGCTGAGCAACCGCGCCTGCCCGTGCACCGAGAGCCCCGACCGGCCACCCGACCGTTTCGCCGGCTGCAGGTCGAATTCGACGTCGACGCCGGTCAGGGCCTGCTGCGCCGCCTCCCAGGCCTGGTCATCGAGTTGACGGTCGCGCACCAGGCCTAGCTCCTTGGCCCGTTCATTGAGGTAGACGACGTCGCGGTGGGCGTCCACCACCGCCGCGCCCAGCGGCATCAGCGCCACGATGCGTTGCAGCATCTGCGCGACGGTGATCCCGGTCCACTCGGTGCCGACCCGCTGGCGGCGCTGCACCGCCCGCGGTGACAGCCGGGTCCCGACCAGCACCCCCGCGGCCAGCGCCAGCGCGGACAAAACCCCGGCCAGCAACAGCGCCGAGAACACAGTCACATAGCAAATCCTACAAATCTTCCTGAACGCTGCCCTAGCGCAACGAGGCCAAAATCGGACAAGTCACACCTTGCGCAACAGGTGTTCCGCTCCCGTTCACGCGATGTTTGGCTAAATCGCCTTTATCTCGCGGATCGGCGCGGGCAGGCCCAGCTCAGCCGTGCCCTTGGTTGGCCACCGCGGCGGCGCCCGCGGCGGCCGCCTCCGGGTCCAGATAGGTGCCGCCGGCAACCACCGGCCGCAGGTCAGCGTCCAGGTCGTAGCGCAGCGGGATGCCGGTCGGGATGTTGAGCCCGGCGATCTCGTCGTCGGACACCCGATCGAGGTGCTTGACCAGGGCCCGCAGCGAGTTGCCGTGCGCCACGATCAGCACCGTCTTGCCGCTGCGCAGATCCGGAACGATGACGTCGGTGAAATAGGGCAGGAAGCGCACGACCACATCGGCCAGGCACTCGGTGAGCGGGCCGCCGCCGATGTCGGCGTAGCGGGGATCGGTGTCCTGGCTGTAGGTGCTGCCCTTCTCGATGGGCGGGGGCGGCGTGTCGTAGCTGCGCCGCCAGGCCATGAACTGCTCGTCGCCGTAGCGGGCCTTCGTCTCGGCCTTGTCCAGCCCCTGCAGCGCCCCGTAATGGCGTTCGTTGAGGCGCCAGGTGCGCCGCACCGGGATCCACAGCCGGTCGGCCGCGTCCAGCGCGAGATGCGCGGTGGAGATGGCCCGGCGCAGCAGCGACGTGTAGAGGACGTCGGGCAACAGGTTGTTCTCGATCAGCAGCTCGCCGCTGCGCACGGCCTCGGTCCGACCCTTGTCGGTGAGGCCGACGTCGACCCAACCGGTGAACAGGTTCAGCGAATTCCATTCGCTTTCGCCGTGGCGAAGCAGTACCAGCGTGGCGGTGTCACCCATGCCGGTCAGTCTCTCACGGCCCTATTCGTCGCGGTCGTGCCCCGATGCTCGACTCCTCACCATCGCGCTTCGCGCTCTGCATCGTCGTCTTCGTGACCCGATGCTCGACTCCTCACCATCGCGCTTCGCGCTCTGCATCGTCGTCTTCGTCGTCGTCGATCAAATGGGCGAACGCCTGCAGGTTCTTCAGCGACTCACCGCGCGACACCCGCCACTCCCACTCCTTCTGGATCGACGAGCGAAACCCCAACTCCAGCAACGTATTGAAGTCCGCATCCACCGCTTCGAGCACCTGCCCGAGCACCCGGTCGAGCTCGTCGGCGTCCACCGAAGCCAGCGACATGCGCCCCACCAGATAGATGTCCCCGACATTGTCGAGCGTGTAGGCCACGCCGTAGAGGCGGCGGTTGCGCTTGAGCAGGAAGCGGTAGACGCCTTCGTGGTTCTCGTCGGGCTTGCGGCACACGAAGGCCTCGACCCGCACCGAATGCTCGCCGATGCTGAGGATGGTGTTGGTCTTGAGCTTGCGATCGCCGGGCAGTTCCACCACCAGACCGGGCAGACCGCCATGCGCCCCAGCGTGTTTCGAGTAGTTCAACCCACTGTCCTGCAGGGCATCCTCGATCACCTGGCTTACCGATGGGCTCATGCGCCCACCCCGCGGCGCTCGGTCGTGTACTCGCGGATCGCGCGGCGGTAGCTGGCCAACAACGCGTCGGTGGTGTGATCCCAGGAGAACGTGGCCGCGTGCTCGGCGGCCGCCCGGCCCATCGCATCGGCGTGCGGCGCAGGCAAACGCAGCAGCCGGCCCAGCGCGTCCGCCCACCGCCCGACGTCGTGGCCGGCCACCAGCGTGCCGGTCACGCCGTCGCGCACCGCCACCGGCAGCCCACCGACCGCGGCCGCGACCACCGGCGTCCCACAGGCCTGCGCCTCAAGGGCGACCAGACCGAACGACTCCGAATAACTGGGCACCGCAACAAGATTGGCCGCCTGGAACAACGTGGCCAGATTCGGGCGGGACTGTGGCGGCAGGAACGTCACACGCTCGGTGATGCCGAGTTCGTCGGCCAGCCGGACCAACCCGTCCGGGGAGGCCAAACCGCTACCCGAGGGCCCGCCGGCCACCACGATGCGCACCCCGGGCAGTTTCGCGGCGGCGCGCAACACGATGTCGGGCGCCTTCAGCGGCTGGATCCGGCCGACGAACGCCACGACGTCTTCGTCGAGCGGCAGCCCCAGCGCGGTCCGGGCGGCCCGGCGATCGCCCGGGCGGAACACGTCGAGATCTACCCCGGGATGGACGACGTCGATCCTGGCCGGGTCGGCGTGGTGAATCGAGATCAGTTGCCTGGCTTCGTCATCGGTGTTGACGATCAATCGGTCCGCCTCGTCGACGACCTGTTGCTCGCCGACCGTGCGCAGCGGCGGTTCGGGCGAATCCCCCTCGGCCAGCGCCGCGTTCTTGACCGCGGCCAGCGTGTGCGCGGTGTGCACCAGCGGCACCGCCCAGCGGTCGCGGGCCAGCCAACCGACCTGACCGGACAGCCAGTAGTGCGAATGCACGATGTCGTAATAGCCCGGCTCGTGCGACGCCTCGGCGCGCAACACCCCGGCCGCGAACGCGCACAGCTGGGTGGGCAGGTCGTATTTGTCCAGGCCCTCGAAGGGGCCCGCCACCACGTTGCGCACCAGCACGCCGGGCGCCACCCGCGCGACCGGCGGGTCGGCCGAGGCGGTCGCCCGCGTGAAGATCTCCACCTCGATGCCTCGCCGCGCCAGGTGCAACGCGGTTTGCAGCACGTAGACGTTCATCCCGCCGGCGTCGCCGGTGCCGGGCTGGGCCAGTGGTGAGGTGTGGACCGCCAACACTGCGACCCGGCGCGGTTCGTTCAGCCGGAAAACGTCATCGTGGCGCACCCTGTCATCTTTACAGGATGGTTCGCCGGCCAGCCCAAGCGCGCTGGACACACCCGTCGTGTCAGGCGGACGACTCGTCGCGAGTCACGTCGTGCAGCCGGGCATCGAGCGCCCCGGCGCGCCGCATCGCCCCCAGCGGGTCGGCGTAGAGCCCCGACAGCGAGACGGTCCCCGCGCCGGCCTCCTGCACCCGGTTGCCGAAGGCGGTGAGGCGGATGTCGCGGGGTCCGAGCACGGAGCGTTCCAGGAACGCCGCCTCGACCTGCTCCATTGCCTCCGGGTACTCGGTGAAGGCCTGGCCGCCGACCACCAGTTCGTCGGGGTTGAGCATGTCGCGCAGCAACGCCACCGCCTCGCCGAGCACGCGGCCCCGCTCGGCGAGCAGGTCCTTGGCCTGCTGGTTGCCGGCTCGGGCCACCCGCAACAGATCCGAGATGCCGGCGGCGGAGCCGCTGGCGCGGTTGGTCGGGGCGAACGGCAGGATGCGCTGCTGGCGGGCGATGGCCACCACGGCCTCGTCGCTGACGGTGGACTCCAGCTGGCCGGTGCCGCCGAGCAATTCGGACTGCGCCGGCAAGGTCGCGATGGTGCCCGGTCCGCTGGCCGGCACGTGCACCCGCCCGCCGATCACCAGCGCGTAGCCCACGGTCTCACGGGCGTAGACGTACAGGCTGGTGGGCGAGCTCGGCAGGAAGCGCCGCATGCCCAGCAGCAGCTCGGCGCCGGCCATCGCGTCGACGTGCGAGGCCACCGATACCGGCAGGCCCAGGGCGTCGGCGAGCACCTGCCCCACCGGCGCCTGCCGCCAGCCCAGCCGGGGGTGGTCCACCTGGCCGGTGGCGCCGTCGACGGTGCCACCGATGGCGACCCCCACCCACAGCGGCCGGCGGCGATGCCAGCGCCGCAGGTAGCGGCGGGCGCTGTCGGCCAGCGTCGCCAGAGCGGGCCCGGCCGGGTTACGCGGGGTCGGGGTTTCGACCGTGTCGAGCGTGCGGCCGAACAGGTCGGTGGCCACGATGCTGGTGGTCCGGGCACCGATGTGGATGCCCAGCGTCACGAAGGGTTCGTGGTTGACCTCCACCGGCACACGCGGGCGGCCGATGGCGCCGGAGACGGCGAGGTCGGCGCGTTCCCGGAGCAGGCCGGCTTCCAGGAGCGCGATGACCTGACGGTTGACCGTGGCGATGCTCAGCGAGGTGACGCCGGCGATGACGTCGCGGCCGACGGGGCCGCGCAGCCGGACGGCCCGGAAGACGGAGGCCGCCGCCGAGTCGGGGATGTTCAGCGCCGGCGGCACGATCTGCCGGCGCACCGAGCGGTGGCCCTTTTGGCCCGGCAGGTGCCCGACGGCACGGCTGGGCGAATGATGGGTATGGGTGAGGGTATTCGTGCGCACGAGCGTCCTTATTTGTCCGAATTTTGCTGGCCGTCTTGGCCACACCTGGCTGGGTCAGGAGCGGCAAAGTGCGCAGCAACAACACGCACCCGCCGCGCAAAGACACGCGGTGGTCGTGGTGTTGGACAGGGCGCTAAGGAGCACACGCAAAATCTAGCACGTTCATTAAGGTTGTTTCGATGGTTAAAACTGGCAGGAATGAACGAGTCGCAGTAATCACCGGGGCCAGCTCGGGGATCGGTGCAGCAACCGCCCGAATCCTGGCTGCGCAGGGCTTTCATGTCGTCGCGGTGGCGCGTCGATCCGACCGGATTCAGGCCCTGGCCAGTGAAATCGGCGGTACCGCGATTGTGGCCGATGTCACAGACGAGGTGGCGGTTGAAACATTGGCGAGCAAAGTGGACCGGGTCGACGTTCTGGTCAACAACGCCGGCGGCGCCCGGGGCCTGGCGCCGGTCGCCGACGCCGACCTCGAGCACTGGCGATGGATGTGGGAGACCAACGTCATCGGCACGCTGCGGGTCACCCGCGCGCTGTTGCCCAAGCTGATCGACTCCGGCGACGGGCTGATCATCACCGTCACTTCCGTTGCGGCACTTGAGGTTTACGACGGCGGCGCCGGATACACGGCGGCCAAACACGGCCAGGGAGCGCTGCACCGCACGCTGCGCGGCGAGCTATTGGGCAAGCCGGTGCGGCTGACCGAGATCGCGCCCGGCGCGGTCGAGACGGAATTCTCGTTGGTGCGCTTCGACGGCGACCAACAACGCGCGGAGGCCGTCTACACCGGCATCACCCCGCTGGTGGCCGAGGATGTGGCCGAGGTGATCGGATTCGTCGCCTCGCGGCCGTCGCACGTCGATCTGGACCTGATCGTGATGAAGCCGCGCGATCAGGCGACGACCTCCCGTTTTAACCGCCAGGGGTAGCGGTGCCGGCCGGTGACGTCGACGTGGTCGGAGTGCCGGACAGGGTCGGCGCGTTGGACGGAGTGACCGGCGCGGTGACCGGGATCTGGGTTGACGGCGGGCGCGCGGTCGGCGGCGGCAGCGCCGACATGGCCACCCAGGTGTCCCAGTCCACGGCCCAGTCCCAGATGTCGCCGTCGGAGTAGGACAGCTGGATCGTGCTGCCGGTGACTTCGACCGGGTCGCCATACATCGCCGACTGGAAGTATTGCTCGGCGTCACCCGTCGAAAGGTTGATGCAGCCGTTAGTGACGTTGGTGTTGCCCTGCGCGCCGGCGCTGGCCGGGTTGGCATGGATGAACTCGCCATTGTTGGAGATCCGGACCGCCCAGCGCTCGTGCACGTGGCTATAGCCGGCCGCCGGGTTGGACATGTAGAAGTCGGCGTACTTCTCGCTGACCACGTGGATGCCGTTGCGGGTGACGTTGCGCGCCTTGTCGGCTTCGCCGTAGCTGCACGGGAAGTCCATGATGACGCCCTCGTCGCGGATCACCTGGATACGGTGCGAGGAAACCTCGGCCTTGACCACCTGCCGCCGGCCGATCTGGATGTTCAGCGAGATGTCCTCGGCGCCGTAGGCGCTGTCGCCGAACGGCAGACCGTACAGCTTGGCCTCGACGTTGACCGTGGTGCCCGCGGGGTAGTACTCGCGGGTGCGCCAGTGCGCGCGCGCACCGGCGGCCTCGTCGGGCAGCCAGGCCCAGCTGCCCTCGACGGGCGGGTTCGTGGTGACGGTGAGCGCCTTTTCGACGGCGGCCTTGTCGGTGATCGGCGCGTCGAACTGGATGATGATCGGCGCCGCGACGCCCACGGTCTGGCCGTCGGCGAGCTGGAAGGCGCCCCCGATCTTCTTGGTGGGAGACACCGTGGTGAACTTGCCGGCCACCGGGATCGCCTTGCCGTCGTGCCCGACGGCCGAGCCGCTCCACGTGTACGTCTGGTCGTAGCCGAGCGGCTCGGAGGTCGTGTAGACGGTGCGGTCTTGATTGAAGGCGCCCGCGACGGCCTTGCCCGACGAATTGGACAACGCGACGTGCTGGAACCAGCCGTCGCTCACCTCGACGCTGACCGGGGCGATCGGCACCACGTTCTCGGTCGCGTTGGCGGGCTGGTACTTGAGCTGCGGTGCCGGCTGTTCCTTCTTCTCGGCCTGTTTGGCCGTCGTGCCGCCGCAGGCGGCCAACACGTTGGGGGCGAACACACCTAGTCCCAGGGTCGCCAAAGCCGCACGCCGGTTGAACGGCCGCGGGGCGCTGGACGGGGTCACGAAAATCAAAGATACCGGGGAAAATCGGCCAGCCCGGCCACGACAAAACGGGCCCGGGCACGCGTCGGCGAAATTTGCGGCTACAGCCTGCAGCCAAGCAGGACGGGCTCGGGGACCAATGTGATGCCAAACACAGCCTGGACGCCGTCGCGGATCGTTCTAGCCAGCTCTATCACGTCCTGTGAGCTGGCGCCGCCGCGGTTGGTCAGCGCCAGCGCGTGCTTGGTGGATAGCCGGCAGGGCTGTTCGAGGCCGTCCGGCCCCGGATCCGGGTAGCCCTTGCCGAATCCGGCCCGCTCCACCAGCCAGCCGGCGGCCAGCTTGACGCCGTCGGGCGCGGGGTAGTTCGGCACCGGCCCGTCGACGGCGGCGGCCAACCGCTCGTAGGCGTCCGGGGCGATCACCGGGTTGGTGAAGAAGGAGCCCACGCTCCAGGTGTCGTGGTCGGCCGCGTCGAGCACCATGCCCTTGCGCGCCCGCAGCGACAGCACCGCGTCGCGGACGGCCCGCGGGTCGGCGCGCTCGCCGCCGGCCACGTTCAACTCGGCGGCCAGCTCGCCGTAGCGCAGCGGCGCGCTGCGCCCGGACGCGTCCAGCGCGAACTCCACTTCCAGTACGACGGAAGGCATTTCGAGTCGACTGCCGGCGCGTTTGAACACACTGGTGCGGTAGCCGAAGCCCAGCTCGTCACCCGGCACCCAGCGCACCTGCCCGCTCGCGCGATCGAGCACCCGGACGCGGGTGATGGTGTCGGAGACCTCGGCGCCGTAGGCCCCGACGTTCTGAACCGGGGTGGCCCCGGCCGAGCCGGGGATGCCGGACAGGCATTCCAGCCCGCCGAGGCCGTGCTCGATCGCGGTGAGCACGACGTCGTCCCACACCGCGCCCGCCTGCGCACGGACCAGGTTGCCCTCGACGGTGATGCCGTCATTGGCCAGCCGCACCGCGGTCAGGTCGGTCAGGCCGTCGGAGATCACCAGGTTGGAGCCGCCGGCGAAGACCAGCACCGGGTCGCGTTGCCCGCCAGCGGTTTCGGCGTCCAGCTGCCGCAACGTGGCGACCACCTGCTCGCTGGTGGTGCAGGTGATCAGGCGGCGCGCGGTCGGTCCGACCCGCAGGGTGGTCAGTGGCGCCAGTGGCACCGCGTCGGCCACCGCCGCGCCGGCGAACTCCGCACCGGCACCGCTGGATTTCATGGCCCGTAACGGTAGCCTGACCTGCTATGCCGCGTTCATTCGACTTGTCGGCCGATTACGACGGCAGTGTTGACGAGGTTCATCGCGCCTTCACCGACGAGGAGTACTGGCGGGCCAGGCTGGCCGGGTCCGGTGTCGACCTCGCCACGCTGGAGTCGATGCGGGTCGGCGGGGAGTCCGGGGACGAGGACACCGTCGAGGTCGTCACGCTGCAGGTGATCCGCAGCGACAAGCTGCCGGGCATGGTCACCCAGTTGCACAGCGGTGACCTGCGCATCCGGCGCGAGGAGACGTGGGGGCCGGTCACCGGCGGGGCGGCGACGGGGTCGGTGGTGGGATCGATCGTGGATGCGCCGGTGAACCTCGCCGGCACCGCCGTCCTGGAGCCCATCGAAGAGACCGGCGGTGCCCGGCTGACGTTCCGCGCCACCGTCCAGGTGCGCGTCCCGATCATCGGCGGCAAGTTGGAGAACATCATCGGCACCCGGCTGGCCGAACTGGTCGCCGCCGAGCAGCGCTTCACCACGGAGTGGATCGCCAAAACGGCCTGAGCCTTCGGTCCCGACCACGCCTAAGTTGCATTGCCCAGCTCCTCCGCCCGCCGCCGTAGCGGCGCGCATCGTCGCCGGGCCTAAGCTGCATTGCCCAGCTCCTCCGCCCGCCGCCGTAGCGGCGCGCATCGTCGCCGGGCCTAAGCTGGCGCTCATGCGAATCGCCTTGGCGCAGATCCTCAGCGGCACCGACCCGGCAGCAAACCTGCAGCTGGTGGACGAATACAGCCGCCGGGCCGCCGACGCGGGCGCGAAGCTGGTGGTGTTCCCCGAGGCGACCATGTGCCGGTTCGGAGTGCCGCTGGGGCCGGTCGCCGAGCCGGTCGACGGGCCCTGGGCCGACGGGGTGCGGCGCATCGCGGCCGACACCGGCATCGCCGTCGTCGCCGGCATGTTCACCCCGTCCGGCGATGGGCGGGTGAAGAACACGCTCCTCGCGGCCGGCGCCGACGACCCCGGCCGGCCGGACACCCACTACGACAAGATCCACCTCTACGACGCCTTCGGTTTCACCGAATCGCGCACGGTCGCGCCGGGACACGACCCGGTGGTGATCATGGTCGACGGCATCCACGTCGGGCTGACCGTCTGCTACGACATTCGGTTTCCGGCGCTGTACACCGAACTGGCCCGCCGCGGCGCCCAGGTGATCGCCGTCGGCGCGTCCTGGGGCGCGGGTCCCGGCAAACTCGACCAGTGGACGCTGCTGGCCCGCGCCCGCGCGCTCGATTCGATGAGCTACATCGCGGCAGCCGGCCAGGCCGATCCTGGTGACGCCCACGGATCCGGTTCGGGGGCACCGACCGGCGTCGGCGGCAGCCTGGTGGTCTCCCCCTTCGGTGACGTCGTCGCCTCGGCCGGCTCGCAACCGCAGCTGGTGGTGGCCGACATCGACGTCGACCGGGTCGCCGAGGCCCGCAAGAGCATCGCGGTCCTGCACAACCGCTCGGACTTTGCTCAGGTTGATAGGGCAGAATCGGTCGGGTGACGAACCCACAAGGACCACCGAACCCGGACCCGTCGAAGTGGGCCCGTCCCTCCAACCAGGGGCCCTTCGGCCAGCCCCCCACCGAGCGGCCGACCGAACGGATCAGCACCGGCGGCCCGGTGACGAAGATGCCGGCCACCACCAGCTGCGGTTGCGAGCCGGCCGAGGCGACGAC